>DHLT01000090.1 GCA_002405405.1 Ignavibacteria bacterium UBA4661
TTGCTTGCGATGCAATAAACGGAACGCCAGCAATGACACCACCGCCTTCATTCGGATTCAGACCTTAGTACGATGCATAGAAGTAACGCACGATACCGCCATGCAAGTATCCATTAAAAAGTGCATTTGCTCTTGCAGCCGTACCCGCGGCATCACTAGTAAAAGTAATTTTACCAAGGGCACGCTCAACCAAATTGTCTGCATGGAAGCGATAATTTCCTAATGTTCCCCATTGGTTATTAGAAGAATTATTATCCAATTGTGGCACACATGCATCAATATCAGCAAATGTCGGGAATGTTGAATTTGGTACGCGTGTATCAAAATAGAACGCATCGGACTGCAACTCAGCCAATGTTACCATTTGCGATGCTGCAAGTGCCAGTTGACGATTGACACCATTAATGATAAAAGGTACTTGTGCCTGTGAGTTCAAGAGCGGATCATCGATCACATCAATCAATGGCTCAACATTTTGCACATAGTTTGCGCATGATACCAGCCACATGCTTGCCACAAAAACAGCAAGCAAGGAAGTATATTTATGAAAACGTTTCATTGAAATTCCTAGTAAAAAGTTCAAAAGAAGAAGTTGAATTGAGGAAGCGAGTTCTATGATAAGTTTTTCTTGTGCAAGAGACCTTTTGCAAAACCTCACCCTCGTTCGCTTTGCTCACATTCCCTCTTCTCAAAGGAGAGGGATGTTTGAAAGACAGGGTGCAATTCACTGAAGCAATTACTTTGAGAATTTTCTTCCTCGTTCGCTTTGCTCACATTCCCTCTCCTCAAAGGAGAGGGATGTCTGAAAGACAGGGTGAGGTTCGCTATAAAAGTCTAATGAGCAACAAAAGAATTCATCGATACACCTTAGAAGCCCAAGCTCACCATGAAGTTGAAAGTTTTTGCTTGCATCATGGTCAGGAAGTCTTGTGTGTTATCACGCACAGCGCTACCCGGGTTTGCATTCAACTCTACTTCCGGACCTTTGTAGGTTGTAAAGAGAGCAAGGTTATTGGCTGTCAGTGTCAAACCAAGATTTTTCAAGCTCAAGCCGGTCAAATCATTAAAGGTCTGAGTACCATTCCAACGCACGCTCACCTCGCGGATACGCAACCAATCAGCTTTTTGGGTATAGTTCTGTACATTGAGTGCCGCAAAGCGAGCATCTAAACGCATAAACTCTTCCGCTGCTGCTTGATATTCAGGAGTATTTGGTGTCAATACACTTACACCAGGAACTCGACCCACAGCAATTTGTGCACCCGGACCGCGTTCGGTTGCCGCTGCACCATTTGTTGCATTCACACCGGAACCGAAGATACCAAGCTGGGTAGCCAACACATTGAAGCGTGGGTTATTCCAGTATGCACCAACAGTAGCGAATTGCAGTGTACCGTTAAAGTTATTACCACCCAAACCATACTCAGCAAGAGCATAGATCGTAAAGTCGCGCAAGAAACGGAAATTCACCGAGAATGAACCTGTGTACAGTGGGCGAGCCGCACCAACAGCATAGCCGAGTGCCTGACCATTTTCTCCACGAATTAAACCGGTTGTATCTGCTCCCGGTAAAAATGCCGCAACACCAGGTTGGTCGGTACGAGGACCATTAACATAGTCATAATAGCCATCAGCACGGAAGCGTGGAGCAACCGGACGGAAACCGATATACTGACCACGACGCTGACCCGGTATAATAAACTGACGATTGAAACCATCGGTAAAGAATGCCGGACCACCTTGACTAAAGCCAAGATCAACTACTTTGTTATCGAAGAAATTGAAGACCGCATTGAGTTCCAATGAGTAATCAGCAGTTTGGATAGGTTTAGCATAAATCAACGATTCAAAACCCCACTGGTCAATACCACCGATATTCGATGGGCGAGCACCCAAGCCTGTTGACGGAGCACGTGGCAAGTTAATCAGCGAGTTACGAGCATTGCCAATGATATAGGTGAACTCTGCACCATACGCATTGTCTAATTCAATCTCAAAACCGATTTCCAATTCTTTGATACGCTCGGGCTGAATAGCAGGATTACCCGCCAAATTGCGTGTTGCACCCGCACCATATGGTGATGCTGACGCTGACCAAATCAACTCTTTACCATCGGTCAAACCAGGCAATGAGCCTGTTTCACCATACGCCGCACGAAGTTTCAAGAGATTGATCACTTCGGGAAGAACACCGAGTTTGTCAATACGTACTGCCGCACTACCTTGCGGGTAGAAGATATTTGGTGCAGAAAGACCAACCGATGAAGCAAAGTCATTACGAAGAGCACCCGACAAGAAGTAGGTTTGCTCATAATTCATTTCATGGCGAACAAACCAACCGGCGTTACGATTGTTGATAAAACCCTCGCCCACAACACGTGTTGTTGCATCACCGGAGCCGATCGGCTGGATGATCTCTGTTGGGAAACGATTTGCCGTCAATGTTGAGGTACGTGAAATATCATTCCACCCTTGGAAGCCGGCATAGGTTGTTGCACCAAGTTTACCATCCAAAAGTTTGTAATCGTATGCAATAAGACCCTCAAAATTCACACGCTGATCGCTGACATTGAAGATACCGCGCTCACCTTGGTTACCGCCAAGATTAAAGTTTGCCGGTACAAAGGTTGTATTGCGGATATTCCGAGCATCGATACCGGCAGAACCACGGAAACGCAGACCCGGTGCGAATGACCACTCCGGGGTGTAGTTCACTTCACCACCAAGAATAATGCGTTGCGAGCGCAAGCTATTTTCGAATGCCGCAATCGCCGCACTATCGGTAAAGCCATAGGTTGTACGAGGTGCACGATTTTGAACAGTCAAACCCGCCCCACCAGCAGCACCAGCCGGTGTGCTATATGGCGAAAAGAGGCGTGTGTTACCTTGCCAGCCAAAGATATTATTATCATTTTGTGGGCGTGAGGTAAAGTTATCGATATAGTTTGCACTTACCGATACATTGAACTTCTTCGAGGTTACGGCTTCGATATTCAAACGTATAGCACGACGATTCAGTTGATTTTGGATGACGAAACCGTCTTCATCACGTGTTTCAAAACCTGCGAAATAGTTGAAAACACCAGAACTACCTTGTACGCTTACATTATGCTGCTGTACAGCACCTTTGCGGAAGATTGCATTGGCTTGTTCCCATGATTCGTGCATTTCAGGTGTAAAGTCACGTTGGTTTTGATTGTATCCGATCAAACCTTGATAGTTCACGGTTACTTCATCAACACCACGGCTACGACCACGTTTTGTTTTGATCAATACAACACCGTTTTGACCTTGAGGACCATACAATGCAGCAGCAGCAGCACCTTTCAAGATTTCGATATTCTCGATGTCCGCAGGGTTCAAGTCAGCGAGAGCTGATGTTTGCTGACCGCCCGAGCCAAAGCCTGTTACATTACCCGATGCAACACGTACACCGTCGATGAAGACCGTCGGATCACCACCGAAAAGACCTGCACCCGCACGAACATTGAAGCGGATACCGCCACCAACTTGACCGGATGCCGGTGTAATGGTAACACCTGCAACTTTACCGGAGATAAGCTGACCGGCATTGTTGTAGCCAACTTTTTCGGTCAAGCTCGAAGCATCGATACGCGCTACAGCAACTTCAGCTGTTGCCTTCGATGTCCGTGATGCAACACCCGTTACAACCACTTCCTCAAGACCGCGAACGTCCTCGACCACTGCGATATCTGTTGCCGACATCTCGCTTGACACAGCAAGATTTTTTTCAAAACGTTTGTAGCCAACAGCCACAGCAACGATCTTGTACTGACCATTCGGCACAGTTTGGATGATTTGATATGTACCACCTGCGCGGGATACCGTACCATATACAGCTTTGCCACTTTGGTCAAGCAATTGAATGCGAATACCGGGAATTGCTTCACCCGTTTTTTTATCAATGACTTTCCCGCGAATATTTTGCGCGAAAGCCGCCGCTACAGAAACACACAGCATGATTGCCAGTGCAACTGAAAGTCGTATAAATCGTGTCATAGGACACTCCTTATGAAGTTGAAGAAACATGAATTGTGAACATTACACAATAAAACATTGAACCATACCCATGGAAGATGTTTTTCACTGAACATACATACGAGAATCGAAGAGGATACTTCTGATAGCTTTTATACCGCTTTTCCCCCTTCAACGATTGCACTATCTGCACACACTGTTTTGAGCAGAAAGAATCTTTCACGGCTATATGTTGTCAATCCGGCGGCATTCGTATTGCACGATACATACGCTACACGCAACGAACCCTTTTTTCTTAAAAAAACTACGCTACATTTTGTTTTTTGTTAAGAAGTGTTAAAATAGAAACTTTTCCACACAAAGTCAAGTACGATATTCTTGCTTGCTTTTACGCTAAAATCGCAACGTGAGAAGCAAGACACTTCAAGCGAAAAATCGTACATTGCATATAGGTAAAAGTCCTGACATATTCTCTGCTCTCTACCTGTATCATAATCTTAGTACATTTCATTCTCCATACGTATGAGCTTTATGTTTTCTGCCGTCGATATCAATACCATTGCTCGCATTCTAGGCGCACCGGCAACCACTGTCGATGCAGATACGACTTTTCGTTTGAGTAATGACAAGACACGGCAATCGTTATCATTAACTATTTCGAATGATGTAGCATTGGGAGCAGATCGCACAGGTACTTTAGTCGTTGCGCAAACCCAACATGGATATTTTGAATTACATGGTTGTGTCGGATATGTTCCATTTGAACCGGATGAAATTATTTTTATTGGAGCAGAAGACAGTGTTTCAGGGAAACGACTGACCGGTATGGTTTTAGGTAAAGAATGTACTTGCTCTATGTTTGTCAATGTCAGTCGAGAAAACTTAACTGCCGATTTTACGGAGCTTGACCCACGCATTCTCATGTCAGCAATGCAACTTTCCTTAACTGAAGAAGTGCTCAATCCTTGATCTGCAACCATACTACTGTCCATGACGGATTTCGATATCACGATAACAAATAATTCCCCGTTTTCTCGATTGCCTGCGCGCAAAATGCGTCGAGCAGTCGAAGTAACCCTTGCAGGCGAACGTGTAGCACGCAAGCGCGTGAAAACTCTAAGCATGATTCTTGTTGATAATGCACAGCTACGTGCAATGAATAAGGAATTTTTGCGTCATGACTATGATACCGACATCATTACATTCTCGCTGGATGATAATTATATCGACGGTGAATTATACATTAGTGTTGAAATGGCAGATGAAAATGCTGCATTCTATGGCGTATCTCGAACTAATGAACTTATACGGTTAGCAATTCATGGAACACTGCATCTGTTGGGATATGATGATGCTACGCCTGATGAACGTGCTGCAATGGAAATGAAAGAAAACCTGTATATTCGTCGGACATACAATCGTCGGAGCGCGTAATCCTTGTTGGCATAGTTGATATATGTCTGCGTAACGGACATATCTGTCTTTTTTGTTGCTGCTGCTATGAATAACTTTTTTGATCGGAATAAACCCAGCATGATGTTCGATAAAGTGCTGGAAATTCTCATCATCCTCATGCATGAACTGCGTCAGGGCAAAGATCGTATTGATCAAGGTACGCTTCAAGCTCTTGAAGTGCAGGGTTACACCAAAACAGAAATTTCAGCGGCATTCTCATGGCTAGTTGATCGCATGAATGCATTACCCGATCAAGATACACTTACCACTGCCCCCACCGATCGTGCATTTCGTGTCTTGCATTTTGCGGAAATGAATGTCCTAACCCCTGAAGCACAAGGATATTTAATTCAACTTCGTGAAATGAATATTCTCACGCCACGTCTTGTTGAAATGGTTATCGAACGTTGTATGACGCAAGGTTCACCTGTTGATATCACTATGCTTCGTTCCGTTGTCAGCGGCATTTTGTTTCACAACCAAGCACTCGCGATGATGGGGCATCGATTTGTTATCGGTGGTGATGAAACCATTCACTGACATCCTAGATTCTTAGGGTCTATCTGTTTCTTTCTGCTTTCGTGCAATCCTTTTACTTCAATACAATTGCGGCAAGATCATCATGCCATGATTGCTGCGGATGTTCTACAATACGTCCTATCTCAAGCCCATTACGATAGACAATAAGCGTTGGTACGAATGTGACGGCATACTGTTTGCACAGTTCCTTGGGTTCCTGCTTTGCTTCATTCACACCGACAAGCAAAATGTTACTCTCCGGAATACCAAGTTGCTCGAATAACGAGAAAATATGCGGCATTCCACGCTTGCTGTCACCACACCATGTTCCACCCACCACGACAAAGCTATATGACGCTGTTGAGATTCGCCCTTTTGTAATACCTAGGACAGGGGGCGGTACTTGTACATCACTGGCATAATTTGACCATTGAGCAACTTTTTTCCACTCGCTCCATGACAGTTCTCCTTGCACAACGACACCCTGATGCGATACTGCCGGAGCAATTATATATGTTGCCGTTGACTGTGTTGATACAGATTGCGTCGGCACCGTAGTTGCCGTTGTTCCCTGTTTCGACGTTTGTGCAGTGGCACATGACGTGATAACAAGGATTGGTATGACATACGAAAACAAAAGAAATATGCGAATCATATAACAAAGAAAAGTGTGATTTTTAGAGTAGTTGTGGTGCTTGAAGGCACTCATTAAAGATACAACTCAATTGTTCAAATTCAATCAGAAAACCATCATGTCCATAGATCGAGTCAATGATATGAAGCGTGGCACGAGGCAATGTCTCTACTAGTGTTTCTTGCTCCGATGGAGGAAAAAGAATATCGCTCGATACACCGACCACAATTGCATTTGCTTGTATTTGTGCTAAGGCATTTGCAACACCGCCACGTCCACGCCCAACATTGTGGGTATCCATGATTTTAGTAAGCGTGTAGTACGAATAAGCATCGAAGCGTCGAACAAGTTTTTCTCCTTGATAGCGCAGGTATGTATCAGCACGACGTTGGTCGAGAACATGATCCGCATCACTTTGTCGCTCAGCAAAAGATTCATAGCTTCGATAGGAAAGCATGCCAACAGCGCGGGCTGTCGCCAAACCATGCTGTGCCGCCGTAGCAAGGGGCATACCCCATGTTGCATCGGCTTCAATTGCCATCCGTTGCGTTGCATTTAAACCCACTGCCCATGGCGAGATTGCGGCTCCGGCTGCCAGGATAGCAATATTTTGCGGGATATGGGGTTCGATAATTGCCCATTCCAAAACTTGCTGCCCACCCATCGATCCACCTACCAGCAAATGAATTGATTCGATTCCTAAATGCTTGCGTAAGGCAATATGCCCCTGCACGACATCACGAATAGTCACTGTTGGGAAATGCTGATAGTATGGTACTTTCGCATTGGGATTCACTGATAAGGGTGAAGTTGAACCATAACATGAACCAATAATATTCGCGCAAATGATAAAATACTCATCAGGATCAAGATACCGACCTGCACCAACAAGTCCATTCCACCAATCAGCCGCATTCGAATTACCTGTAAGAGCATGACATATCCATACAACATTCGATTGATTGGCGTTCAGTGTTCCCCATGTGTGATATGCAATCCGAACATCATGAAGAACATCGCCGGACTCTAGGACGAGTGGCTCTGTACAATGCAAAATATTCGGCTCAACTGCTTGAAGTGCATAAACATTTTTTTGGGGCGTACTCATAGCAAGAGAAAGAGACATCAATGTAAAAATCAAGAAACAAAAAAGACTACTTCAAACCCTCTGTATTGTTAACGATAAACACATATGCAATATCAACACGAACTGTATATGCTTTTCGTTCCTATACTTGTTTCATGCTGGCATGCTCCTTCTAACACATGAAGAACGCAGGAGCATACCAGTACGAAACAATACTCTTCGTTGTATGCTTAGTCCAAAGCACTATTAATTGCTTGAGCAATATCAGCTTTGATATCTTCGATATGCTCGATACCAACAGCAACACGAATCAAACCGGGCGTTACACCCGAAGCAAGTTGCTCTTCAGCACTCAGTTGTTCATGTGTTGTAGAAGCAGGATGAATCGCCAAAGTGCGTACATCGCCAACATTCGCTAAGTGGCTGACAAGCTGAAGTGCATTGATAAATTTTTCTGCTGCCGGACGACCACCTTTGATGGTAAAACTCAGAACGGCACCACTACCAGCCCCTGTATTGTTCTGCAAGTATTTCTGTGCTAATGGGTTGTATTTATTGTCTTTTAAGCCGGGATAATTGACTGCATCAACACCGGGATGTACTGACAACCACTCTGCTAATGCTTGTGCATTATGGACATGACGTTCGACGCGCAAAGAAAGCGTCTCCAAACCTTGTAACAATAAAAACGAATTAAAAGGAGCAAGTGAAGGACCAAAATCACGTAAACCCTCAACTCGCACACGAATAGCAAAAGCGATATTGCCAAAAGGTGAGCCCGTACCGAAAACATCCCAAAATTTCAAACCATGATAGCCTTCGCTTGGCTCAGTGAATTCAGGGAAACGACCATTCCCCCAATTAAAATTGCCGGCATCAACAATGACCCCACCAATGCTGGTACCATGCCCACCAATCCATTTCGTTGCAGATGCCACGACAATATTAACACCATAATCAATTGGACGGGCAATATATCCTGCCGCTCCGAAGGTATTATCTACGACAAGAGGTACACCATGCTTTTCAGCAATACGGGCGAATTTTTCAAAATCAGGAATACTAAAACCGGGATTACCAATCGTTTCGAGATAGATTGCTTTCGTTTTTTCATCGATAAATTGCTCAAACGATTCGGGGTCATCACCATCGGCAAATCGAGCTTCAATACCGAGTTTTTTGAAAGACACCTTGAATTGATTGTATGTACCACCATACAAATACGGAGTCGAAACAATATTATCACCAACACCGGCAATGGCATTCAGCGCAAGGAACTGTGCGGCTTGTCCCGAAGAAGTTGCTACCGCCGCAACACCGCCTTCGAGTGCAGCGATTCGCTTCTCAAAGACATCCGTTGTAGGGTTCATAATGCGCGTATAGATGTTACCAAACTGCTTCAAGCCAAATAAATTCGCCGCATGCTCGGTATTGTCGAAAGTGTATGATGTCGTTTGATAAATCGGAACAGCGCGTGCATTTGTTGCGCTGTCGGGCGATTGACCTGCGTGAATTTGGAGTGTTTCGTAACGAAGATTATGTGCTGCACTCATGGTGAAGACTCCTTGTAATAGAGCTGTGATGTACACAAAGAAAATAGTAGGCAATCACAACCAAAAACATAAAAAAAGCCCTTCTCGTTTGGAGAAGGGCTTGAGTAGTTAATTTGCTTCAGTAGGCACAATCTGTCAAGTCAATCTCCGGCGAGAGAACGAACACATCATCATGCACATCATCATACCACACATTGCCACAGCAGTTGAAGCCGGAGCAGATGGTAATACATTGATGGTATGGACTGTACGAATATTCATCGGAGAAAGAATCACGAAGACTGTGTAACAATTTGTTTTAAAGGATACTTGCGGGGCACTTACTTGTCAATGCGCGCGAAAGGACATACGAATTACGACAAAGATTTCTTTAAAGTCAAGAAGTAAATAAAAAAACCTCAAAAAAATATTTTACCATGGCAAACAGTTTGCGAAATTGTTGCTTGCTACTACTTTGTCACAGAGTTTTTTCCTCATCCGCGCCGCAACATTCTATACATCACCTTTCTCACTCTATTTTCTCCCACTATGACTGCTTTTTCTATTGATTCGGCTCTAGATCATCATCGCAAACATGACCCAAAACTTCGCATTGTCAATGACAATTCTCCAACAATTGATCGCACTCCACAAACCACGCCGAGCGAAAGCTTCAACAGC
>DHLT01000144.1 GCA_002405405.1 Ignavibacteria bacterium UBA4661
ATACAGGACAAACAGTCTCGGCTGTCCGCAAACAACTGCAACGGATGAAAACAGGGAAGAATGATGAATCCACTGTCGCTGCTTCCTCAAAAAAATCGACGACAAAAAAACTTCAACTCTCTGCATCTGCCCACACGATGATTGATACCGTAAAAGAGTTTTATCGTGCTTTAACCCCCAAAGAGCAAAAGGCATTTCGTACAGCAATGATTGAGCAGTTAACAACCAAAAAATGATGCGTACATATTGTTGTAAAGATTTTATAGGGAATTATCTTCTTCGTTGATTATCTTGCAATCCGATGAAACAACTGTCATAACGATGGTGTACTCTCGATGATCTATTGCAGAAAACCAATGTTTACACCCGAAGATTTGCAACACGAAATCATGCGCCGTATTCTCGAAGAAGAACAACGGCGAGAACAAGCAGTACGACGTGCCGAAGCACGCGAAAATGCTGTGGAATCTGCTCATGAACTCACCCACCACCTCACTCGCGAGGAAATGAGTGCCATAGCGCAATCCGTTGAAGAAGAATTCAAGCAGATGACAGAACAACCGCGTCATGCTGAGAAAAACCACACTCGACAAGACAAGTATCATGTCGAAAATGATATCAAGAATGAAGACGAAAAAAGGGAAGAAGCGGGATCTTTCTCACAAGAAGAAGCAATCAAGAATCTTCGCGAAACACCTCTCACTCCCGATACAGTTATCACTCAGGATAGCTGGACACTCAATCTTATCATCGGTATCTATGGTCTTACATCGGCGATATTTATGTTCCTTATGTTCAATGCGAGTGTCTTTTGGGGTATTCCATTGCTACTCTGCCTTTTGTTTGTGGTCAGAGGTATCAGTGACAAAATCATTCAACACGACCCGTATTCTGTGCCTAACCACATCGCAAAACAGCACACGATTCGCGTGAACCTACCGATAGCATTCACCAAGAAAAAACGTGAGGTTATTCGCATAAAAACAGAAACTATTTGGAACCGGCGTGGCTGGCAACAGTACCATTATCATGATGGCGGTCTCTTAACTGCATCGTATATCCTGTTGAAGAACCGATTTCCTCTATAATGACTCAGTTTCGTTACTGTGTTGTACTCTTTCATTCCACTCATCTATGCAATTCCGTCACTTGCTTGCTCATGCCATTCGACTGCAACCCAAATTGTGGTTGGAGTATTTCGCCCGTCATTCTGCTCTGACATTCACGGATATGTATGATGTACGGTCAGTTCTGAATATTCCTGAAATGGTCAAGCACAATCATGCAATTGCATGGTCATGGGATATGCTGTATTATTTCCAAAACTATATTTCACTACGCGATGTTTCCCAAAGTAATGCCATTCGTTGGACACCGGAACTTATTCGCAATGGACTGTTTTATTGGGATTGGGATGCACTCTCCGATAACCGCTCCATTGTGTGGACACAAGACCTTGTTGATGAATTTGACGATGTCCTCTCATGGCGCAAACTCTCACTGAGTAATGTTCCTGCTCTGCAAACGGAGAATATTGAACGATACTATTACCGCTGGGATTGGTCTGCTTTGTCGAACAACACGCATCTGGCTTGGAACATGGATATCATCAATCACTATCGCCATCGTTTGAATATGTTTGCGCTGTACTACAATCCCGCTATGCAGTGGACATATTCCATGCTTCGCACTGAAGCTGATCCTATGGCACAGTGTAGTCGTACAGTGTTTCTTTACAATACACGATTGTATCTAACCCTTGATGAAATTCGCCTCCTTGACAAAGAGCAGTATTTTGACAATACTACAGCAAGTGAATACTTCATATATCGTTCTCATTATGAGAATCCAAAAGCAAGAGAATATGTTGATGATAATTCTAAGCATGAACACTATCATACTTCTCGCTCATGGATTTCAGCTCTCTCCGGCAACCAATCTATTGATTTCACCGATGCTCTCTTGGAGGAATTTCGCGATCACTGGGATTATATTCGATTGTGTGAAAACCCCACCATTGCATGGACAGAAGATCGTGCACGGGAGTTTATTATACCGCGTTTACAATCGCTGGAATCTCTACCGGCTATGCGATGGGCAATGCTTCATGCTTTTGTCCATAATCCTTCAGTACACTGGACTCCAATACTTATTGATGCCATCCTACACGTACCGAAATGGCGATATCATCATCGTTTCTCGCAACCTGCTTTCTTGTTGTCGCAGGAATTGATTATACAAGGGGTAACCGAGAGTCCGCGTGCCATCCACTCCCTTGCAAAGAATGCTTCAGTCGAATGGACAGAGGACTTGTTTTCTCAAGCTCTCAAAACCACTCTATCCAAGAACAAAGTTCAACACCTCTTGACATCAGCAGTTTGGAATAATTTCCTTCATCGCTATTGTACACCGGACTTTCTGCGAACAATGTTTGGCAAAACAGTGGCTTCACCTCCAACAGCAACGCTGAGCATTCATGCCGATGTCGAACCGACAGTCCTGCATATTCCACTATCACGGCATGACCTTCATGACCATTTGCAACATGCTCTGCAATCACAATCTGCTCTGAGTCATCGCTTGCCATTGCCGCCCACGGAGTATGCCATACCAACGATCAAGAATCCCCATAGCATCTTGGCAGTCGTAGAATTCGGACACTGGGTGCAAGCTGTTCATGATACCTATCGCCTTGAACAGCAAAAAGATCAGAAAAAATCACAAAAACCTTTTGCATGGCTTGAAAGAGGGGGGATAGAGCATTGCAAGCTTGTTGAGCAATGGTTACGCAATCGAGTTGATATTGCGATGAATACCCTGTGTGCATATCATCCGTTGTCGGAGCAAATCCTTGCTTGCGATGCAGTGTGGAGCAACACATTCATCGCTCGCAATACGCGGATACTGTGGCGTGCGGAGTATTTTCGCAAGCACCGCGACCGCCTTGACTGGGAAGCTTTGTCGAAGAATACCGCCATAGACTTCACACCGGATTTGTTGGAAGAATTTGCCGATCAATGGGAGTGGTTGTACTTATCACGCAATCCCGCTGTGCCGCTGTGTGACTCTTCCGGTCAGCCTGATTATACCATAGCTCGGATACTCTTCGCTCACCATCAAAACTGCGCTCATCATCCGCAGTTTCCGTTTTATGACCATGATTTTATCGAAGAAGCATCACAAGTCGCTTTTGTGTATTCTGACGACATAGATGTTCTTGTTTGTCGTCCGCAGGGCTGGACAGATATGCACAGCTTTTTTTGCTATCTCTGCTCGCATCCTGCATTTCCGCTTGAGCCATCCTATCTTGATCGCTATACCGATGTGATTGCGTGGGATGTTTTGTCTGAACATGCACAGCACATCACCCCCGACTTACTCATGCAATACGAGAACCAATGGGATTGGGAAGAGCTTTCCTTGAATCCACATTTACCATGGTCATTGGCATTCATCGAGCAGTATTTTGACCATTGGCATTGGGAGAATCTCTCGAAAAATCCCGGAGTATGTTGGCATGAACTATTCAATACTGCACAGGGAAAACCATTGCTGAAACGCATGGAACGATGGTTGGATTGGGAGGCACTCTCTGCCAATGCGGGATTGCCTTTGAGTAATCATCTCATTCAAGCATATCCTGATCGGTGGTATTTTCCTTCATTACAATACCATCCGTCTTTGTTCCGTTATCCGCGTGCCGCTCATCGTATGATAACAAAGAATGAGTCAACAGGAGGTTCCGAAAAAATGCCTTCACATCATGAAGCATTTCTTTATCCGCTCCTT
>DHLT01000245.1:0-3537 GCA_002405405.1 Ignavibacteria bacterium UBA4661
CACACGCACACGCACAAGCACACACACACACACACCAACAATACAATTCACTGCCCGGAATGTAAGGCGTCAATCGATGTTAGCGAGGTATTGCGCCAGCAATTGAAAAAAGAATTCGATGAAGAAAACCAACGCAAGGTGTCTGCATTGGATGACCAGCGCAAAGCACTCCAAGAAGAGCAAAAAATAATAGAAGAGAATCGCCGAGCATTTGCAGAGCAGGAAGAAAAACTCAAAAAAGACAAAGAGCAGATGGAGCGAAGCATCCGCCAACAAGAAAACGATCTTCAAAGAAAATTTGAAGATGATCTCAACGATAGGGTTCGTAAAGAAAAACAGTCATTAGAGAATGAACTTGAAGAAAAATTACGTAAGGAGAAGGTGGACTTGCAGAATAAACTTCGTCAAGAATTATCAGCAAGTATTGAATCAGAAAATAAGGCGTACATCGAAGAATTACAGAAGAAACTTCAATCGAAGACTTCCGAGGTCAATGAGATGCGGAAACTTCAACTTGAGCTTGAAACCCTAAAACTTGAACGGGGAAAACATGAAGAGGCAATAGAGTTAGCAAAACAGCAAGCCGTAATTGAAGCGCGCAAACAAGAGCGTTTGGCACAACAAGAAATGTTGAAAAAGCAACACGAGGCAGAGCAACTGAGAATGGAAAATGAAAAACAAAAGCATGATCGTGAATTAAGCTCCGTGAAATCACAATTGGAGACTTTACTTGAACAGCAAGCTCTCCAAGAACAAGCCCGAAGTAATAAACTTCGTCAGGAATTTGATCAGAGACTACGCCAAGAGCAGGACAAACTCGCCGGTGTCATGAAAGAACTTGAAGATGCAAAGCGGAAAGCAGAGCAGGGGTCAATGCAGTTGCAAGGCGAGGTACAAGAAGAAATCATTCAAGAATGGATGGAAAAAACATTTCCTATGGATACGGTCAAACCTATAGCGAAGGGACAAAAAGGTGCTGATATCATTATGGATGTCGTGCATCGTGGTACACCCTGTGGAAGTATCTGCATTGAGAGCAAAAAAACGAAGACCTTTGATGAAAAATGGATCAATAAGCTTCGTGAGGATATGCAACTGGCTGGGTGTTCTTGGGGTGTTTTGGTAACGGATACCATGCCCAAAGGCAAGAAAGAGATGTATGTCGTTGGAGAGAATATTTGGGTGTGCACACTGCCGGAATTCAAGGTATTACTTTCTGCTGTCCGTGAGATGGTTCTCCGGATTCATTTTGCTAAAACTGCACACGAAGGAAAAGAATACAAGGCAAAAGAATTGTACGAATACATTATATCCGATGAATTTATAGCGCACCTTTCAGCGATTGCCCGAAGCTATAGTACCATGTTGGACGATTTGAACAAAGAACGCACTGTCATGGAAAAATCATGGAGTAAACGGCAAAAACTCATCGAGGTTATTCGCCAACGATCTGCCAACATGCATGGTTCCTTGGATGCTATTGTTCAGGGCAAATTGGCAAAGAACGATGAAATCCTTGAGTTAGATGGTGTCAATGAAGAACTGGAGAGCCGACTGCTCGAGTGATGTTATTCAATAGATACATGCCAAAGAGTGGCGGTGGTAGAGCGAAGAATAAAAGAGCTGTCCATAAACAGTGGACAGCTTCGGGTTAATTTTGAAAAGATTATTGATGTTTTGAAAAGATTATTGATGTGTATAGATGTTTTCTGCAGGGTGTTGTCTATGACAAATTATCGAATGGACTCACTCAGAAGTTTGACACAGGACAACACATCGGAGCATGCTATCACACAAAGCAATGCTCACGCTCAAAACCAATCATTTAGTTTCTAATGTAGAGGTATTTGCCATGACATCTTTCTCAATGACGGAAAGACTCTGTCTGCAACTTTTTCGTTGAGGTTCGCATGAGCTGTGATTTTCTAAGGAAAAGAAGAATGTTGGCTTGTATGCCTTACCAATATTTGTAGAATACCTCATAAATACCTCATACATACCTCATAAATACCACAGAAGGTGCATTTCCATTTTACTAAATTCTTATTAGTATTCTTCTGCACAAAAGGCATCGTTAAACTTCTAGTACCGAGTCATCCGTTGAATGAAGTTGTGTCAGATGAAAAGACTTTTTTCATACAAGTGTCTGTCTGATAATCGAGCAGTGTCGACCGGAATTACAATAAATGGCAGTAAATAGACCAAATAATCAAGAGCAATAGACAGTTTTTGAGCGATCTCGATCCACGAAGTGACCGATATAAAATTTGGCATGAATTTGATTTTGTGTATTAATCTTATACACATTGATGTGCCATCTTCTTTTTCGTGTTGGTGTTGTGCTTCTTCGTTGAGTTGTTTGATTTGTTTAATCTCTGTGTTGTCTCGTTCACCTTTATTGTTCTTTTTCTTGGTGTGGTAATGTATTTTCAAGAATATTTTGATGCGCAATTATTCTTCGCATGACACCCGTATTTTTGCATTTGCTTAACCGCCTTAAATCTATTCTTTGTTGGTTGCTCATTGATTTTTTATTGAAAGCGTCTGTATTGGCTCCGGTTGCCCGTTACGATGTGGCTTATATTGGTGTGGAGAAAAATATAAAATTGCCACGCAAGTATTTTTCGCATGACACCCGTAAATTTCTTTTCTCTTGTTTGTCCATTTATCTGATGCCGTCATGCTGATTGCCACAGCTTTGGGTGGCAGTCTTGGAAAGGTTCGGTTATTGTGTTGAAGTTGGCAGTTGTTGATTTCCTTATACAGTTGCTCGTTGTTATTCTTTTCTTTTTCGATTGTCTTTGACGATCATTTCGATTTTTGGGAGATACCATGATACCCTTTACAATCCAAGCCCAAACAGAAGTATTCAAAACATTGACTCAGTTCACGTATCCTCATCCTCAGTATGAGGAAGTGGCGAAAGAGGTTCTTGAAAAAGAGTTGAAACGGTTTGGTTTTGAAGATACTTTACGCAAAGACCCTTATGACAACTATTATGTGGCGATTGGTGAGCCGCAGGAGTGTACCACCATGTTTGCGGCGCATTTGGATGATGTTGGTGTGACATATGAACCTGTTCGTCATGTGATTCGTGATCATATTGTTCGGACTGATGGAAACACCATTTTAGGAGCCGATGATAAAGCCGGTGTTTTGGTGTTAATGAATCTCATGTTGCATCGCAAGCCGGGATTGTATTACTTTTTTGTCGGTGAGGAAGTCGGACGTATCGGTAGTACCTATGCGGCGCATAATTGGAAGAACATCTTTGCAGGACATCCTGCAATGGAACCCTATAAACAAGCATTGCGTGCTGTTGTCTGTTTTGACAGAAAGGGTACATCTGAATTGATTACGCATCAGCGAGAGGAGCGTTGTGCTTCTGATGACTATGCTGAGGCATTGTGTAATGCTTTGAAGCATGCTCATAGCTCCATTCACTTGAAGCCCTCACCACATGGTCTGTTCACAGATAGTTACTCCTTCCGGAATATCATTGAAGAATGTATCAATGTCAGTGTTGGATATACGCAT
>DHLT01000245.1:3710-5953 GCA_002405405.1 Ignavibacteria bacterium UBA4661
CATGCACACTCAGAATATGAAGAACAGGATATGCGCTATCTGACTGCATTGTGTGAAGCCGTTACCCATGTTGATTGGAATGCACTGCCTTGGACGCGAAAAATCTGAGACAGCTACAACATATTTTTCATCTTTTTTTGAGGCGAAGGTATTCTTCGCATGAAGCCCGTAATTTGACATTCACTTTTAATACAATCGTTCTCTTTCTGAAAGGGTGAAAGGGGGCGCGTAATTCCACCACCGGTGTTACGCTTTGTTCTTTGACAACTGAATCGCTTTCGTTTGAGGTGTACTTTTTTATTGCTTGTCTGAAGTTTGCAGAAATGTGCTTCGAAGCAGAAAAAAGTGGTGCAGTTGCTCAGGAAAGATTTCTTCACTGAGCGGTTTATGAAAGATTTAGGGATACATTTCCTGGACTTGTTGGGCACGTTGACGAATGTGCTCTTGAAGTTCAGTCGGTTCAAGAATGGTGACATACGGATGCCATTCCCAACCCCACGTAATGAGATCCAGGGCAAGTGGTGCATGAAGTTTAAGAATCAGGGTTCCATCATCATTGCGGGTCATTTGCTGTGACGGATGCCAAAAGCGTCTTTCGAAATAGTCTGCCATATCGTTGTTGATGTGCAAAGTGATCGGCACTCTTCCTGATGATTGAGATTGAACACGCCATACGCCAAAATGTGTTTGATGAAATTTACTTTCAAATTCGGGCAGTGTCGGACTGTGAGTAGGTACGAATTGGTGTGGAAGAAGATGACCAAATTTTGATGAACGTTCCAATTCGATGATGCTCACGATATTGCGAAGAGCAATACAGAGAGGTTTACCACCATAGTTTTTGTAGTAGGGAGCCGGATCATTTTCAGAAAATGCATGATTTTTTAATGGGTTCCATGTTGCCACATAGTATTCACCGCGGAACTCAAACATGAAGTAGAGTTTGAGCGTATGCTCGCTCCGTATTGAACGAACACGTGCCCAGCGTTGTGAGCCAATGAATTTGAGAACCGAATGTAGGATGTCGGGATTATATTTTTTGATATTGACATGCCCGAAGACATTCTCCATTGCAATGGCATGACCCGGTAGAATTACATCCAATTCATCGCGTACCGTTGTGGGTGTCGGGGGTTGTTTTTTCTTTTTTTTTCCGTTGGCAGTTGTCTTTTGTTCTTGATTGTGTGCAGGGAGGGTTGATGAGGTCAAAGATTTGGCGATATACAGGGAGAGTTTATCGAAGCCATTGAGAATTTCAGGAAAGATGTCTTGTGTTGTATTGATGGTAAAGAGCGGGTGATTGGACGGACCTTGTCGTTGAATAAGGTCATACTGTTCGAGTTCTTTGAGTGTTGTTTGAAGTGTACGGAGACCAATGTTGTTTCCTCCTTCTTGTTTGACAAGATAGTGGTAAATGTCTTTTGCTGTTCGTGGCGGTTGACCGTTGAGATACCGCAAAATGGTGATTGTACGATGTAAGGTATTCATAGCAATAGTATAGATGCATTGATTGTTTTTGTTGAAAAAATTTGATTGCATTTTCTCTGCGTCCTTGCACATAAGGGCAGTGAGAACGGCTACAATATACATGTTTTGATGGCATAATATTTCTTGTTGCGTTGTATCGAAGGTGATGCAATGCAAGAAGAAGAAAAGATGCCGTTTCGGTACTATTTCTTTGTCTTTTTATTCTTTTCTAACACTTCTCTTGAAGGTTTTTGATATGAAAAATCCAACAGCAACTATCGCTCAACACATGACCTTTATTGAATTTCTTGAGATATATGATACGCCGAATCGTGTTGTTTTGCTTGATATTGATCCCAAAGCTCTTTTGCCCTTGGGAAGTATCAAACGGAAAGAGTCCGGTAGTGACGATACACTTTTGCACAGCAATGCTACGGCTCTTGCTACACTCCTGAGTTTTCTTGAAAAGCATACCGTTGACATTTCTTGGCGTATGCGCAGTACTTCCATGGACGAGGATAGTTCGGCGGTGTTTGCGCGCTCATTAAAGCGCAGTGCGAACGATACTACCGGATCGAAAGCTATAAAAGTTGAGAGTGTTACACGATTAGACACCTCGAAAGCACCAGTATCGGTCGTCTTTGATACCGACGAACACTCAGTGTCAGCTTTGGCTCAAGAGCAGCGTGCACTCGTGATCACACTAGATGTGTGGTTACGATGGATACAGGAAGTCAAAGTTATTGATCGTAAAGCACCAAGCGGGTACAGTGTTA
>DHLT01000243.1:0-227 GCA_002405405.1 Ignavibacteria bacterium UBA4661
ATGTCGAAGCGCAAGACACGATGATAGCTCATATCAGAATCCCACAAACGACCTGCGCCATCAGCAAAATCCCCTGTTGGTGATTTCATACCGCTCTGTGAGGCATTCGAAGCATTCGTTGTGAAACTCGACTGACCAAGAACGCCATCGGCACTGGCACCGGTCGTTTTGCTTGACGCATTATCGAAACGTAGCACACGTGCATTCCCATAATCTGCCACCCACAA
>DHLT01000243.1:364-831 GCA_002405405.1 Ignavibacteria bacterium UBA4661
AATCTGACACCCACAAGCGACCCGCGCCATCAATCGAAATAGCATACGGACTACTCATTCCACTGGCTGTAACCGCAGTAACATTCGCTGTAAAGGAGGATTGCCCTAAAACCGCCTCAGCATTAGCACCATTGATCAAGGATGCGATATTAGCATAGCGTATGACACGATTGCCATTCGATGTTGCAACAAAGACTTTTCCTGTGGTTGGATCAACAACCACATCGCGCGGTCCCCACATACCGGACTGTGTTTGTGCATTGACAGCGGTTGTAAAGCTCGATTGCCCAAGTACCAACACACCATTGTTTGGATTATTCGACAAGCCGCCTGTACCACTCACGGTGAATTGATTCGCCGATATTACATTTCCACCCGTTGAACCAACCGTAATCGTACCTGTTACGCCTGTACCAACAACTGCTGTTATTTGCGTGTCCGATACCACCCAATAACGATGCACACCC
>DHLT01000243.1:1042-3618 GCA_002405405.1 Ignavibacteria bacterium UBA4661
AAACTGCTAATCGTAGGGGCAGGGATGAATGCCGTACCTTGTAATGGAGAAGTTGACGTCTGCGAACCTGCAATACGATTGAATGCTGCAGAGTAGCTACCCGTAGCGGTAGGCGTTGCCGTAATTACGACACTGACCGTCGTAGATGCTTGTGTGGGCGTGAAATTTACCGGACTTGCCGAAAAATACCCCGCGTTAGTTCCAGTGAATGTAAAGAGAATCGGTTCGCCTACAACAGCATTGGCAAAGGTAATAACCATTGTTTGCGTCGTAGCAACACTGACTGCTGTCGAGCCGAAATCAATTGGTGTTACATTTCCTCCCCCCACAAGACTCACAGTTTGTGATGTAACGACACCTGTACCCATTACATCAAGATGTGGAGAACCAGACACGCCGACACTCGTAAATGGAATATCTACATTATTTGCGCCAACGCCCGTAGGAGCAAAACGCACATAGACTGTTTGGTTCACCGAGCCGGCATTGTGAACAATTGGAGGTACAGATTGATTATACTCATACCATACACTATTATCCAACGAGATCTGATATCCGGAAACAGGTGTGATAGTTACATCATTGGTAAGATCCAAACCAGTTAAGACGAATGATTGCGCAGCTGATGTTGTTCCAACATTTTGAGAGCCGAAATTCAAGCTCGTAGGCGAAACAGTGATTGTCGGAGCAATAACATTGCCCGTCAGCATTACATCGGTATAAGTGCCATCAATATAGGCGATACGCAAGACACCACTAATTTGACCACCCGTGGCACCAGCATTAAAGACTACGATGACACTACCCGCAAGATTACCGCAGTTATTGAATTCAGTAGTGCTATTAAGAGTAATACTCGAACCTGCCGGTAGCGTCGCTAATGTTGTAGAAATCGTGGGTGATACACCATTGGGTAACCCTTCTCCTGACAGTGAAAAACTCTGCTGATTGGTTGTACCATTAGCATTGACCGAAATATTCCATGTCGAGTTTGGGGTTGAAACTTGTGGCGTACTCGTCAAATAGCGAAAGAAATATGTAACACCGCCGGAAACACCAATTGCATAATTCCCGCTGACTCGTGTAATAGTGTAACTCCCTGACGGAGAAAACGGCACCGTTGACCAAGAAATAAACGATGTTCCCGATGATTGAAAACTGCTTGTATTGTTGTCCCAATAATGGTATAGCTGTCCCTGACCACAATCCCAATACGATATTTGAGGATTCACAGGATTTGCCGCACCTGGACTTGTAAAACTGGTGTAGGGCGTTCCCGATCCTGCTTGTGTTCCACCGATATAGGTTATAACATTATTGAGCGCATAGATAGTACCATTACTGCTGGCTGTGGGCGATACGGGCATTTCTTCCCATGGAGTCATACCTGCTTCGATGGGACCACCACTAATACGCCATGTTGCGCCGGTATTCCCAGGTTCATTCGTATAAATACAAATTGCTGTTACACTTCCATTGTACGTGGCATTGTACTGAGCACTCATTGCGGACACTGATGATGTTGTCGCAGATGCCCATTCAGTAGTTCCCGGAGCTGTACTAAAATACGTGTAGGATAATTGTGTTCCTGAGTGGACAATATAATTCACCCCATCACCTTGAAATCGCGCCAATCGTGCCGGTGCTGAAAAAGATACGCTGCTTGTCACTTCATATGTCCATTGTGCTTGTCCGCTCAGATCAGCATTATGCCTTAAGATACGACCATTACTCAGCAAAAAATAGGTATTTGCTCCCTCCATAAGAGCATCAAGTACATCTTCTGTACCATTGAGCGGGTATTGTGTATATGTTGACACCCGATCACCCTTTGTACGAGCAAGCGCACCACCCGGGTCATACGCATTAATAGCCGCTGCACGCAGATTCGTCCAGGTTATACCATCATCCATCGAACGTAACAGCGTCAGGTTTGTACCGACTGCCCATATCCCTTTGCGTGTAGCTTTCGAGTCCACTGCAACGCTATGAATAGTCTCTGACGAGATAGATTGAAAACTTCGTGCCTGCCATACTTGCGCATGGAGTTCTGCCGACATTGACACTGCCAAGACAATGCAGACATAAAGAAAAACATTAAATACTGCGCGCATGATGATATCCTCAATGATGCTGATAAAAAAATATTGTCGTGTTAATGATGAACCACTAAATGCAGAGTTACGAGCACAAACTACATGATGAATCATAGTGTGGCTTCAAAGAGGCTTAGAGCTACCTAATAATTGCTATACTGCAAGGTAGCGATTGCTTACACATAGGTCAATACCAATTTCTAAGTAGATGCAACTTCCGGTCGCAGAAACCTGCCGATTTTGTGATGAACCACGCACTGTTAGTGGCGAAAAATTCTTCTATCAGTCCAAAGCAAATAAAAATTACAACAATAGCCTCTTCGACCACTCGATAAACTTATGCTGAAACAAAAAAGGGCAGAATACAATTCTGCCCCCCACTTTCTTTTATACAATCATCGTGATCAGTCGCGGTATCCACCGCCATTTCCACCACGGTCTTCGCCACGTTCTTCGCGTCGACTATAAACACGATCACCA
>DHLT01000094.1:0-3392 GCA_002405405.1 Ignavibacteria bacterium UBA4661
GACAACGGCGACCAAGAGAGATCTTGGTCGCCGTTGCTGTTGAAAAGATGGGAGGCTCACGTGTGACACACTCAAAGGGGGGAGAAGTACTTAGTTTTAGTGAATTGATTAATACTCGGAGAATGTCTATTTTACAAACATTCTGCTGTATTTATTATGGTCTTGTATCCAATAAAAAACATGTGGTAGTCCGTCGTTTGCACATTAAACATAACAAACTCTGCCCGGATGAGGTTTTGGTATTATCCCCACAAACACCATAGTCAAGTACATCGGTATCAAGTACATCTACAGCTTACATCGAATATTTATTTTTAACATTATCAGTCTGCATTATGTCGTTATCTACATTATCTCGTTGGTGTCTTTCGTTGATGACCGCTATTGTGGTGTTATTTGGTTTTAGTGGTGGATACAGCATATTGTCTGCACAAACCACGATTAGTGGCTTTACACCAACATCGGGTGCTCCGGGATCAATCGTAACGATCAATGGTTCGGGCTTTATTGGCGCAACTTCGGTAACGATAGGCGGTCAGGGTGTGCATCGTTATTGGGTGGTGTCAGATACACAAATCACGGCAGTTGTGGGAACAGGCGTAACGGGGACAATTACCATTGGCTCGACCGGTGGGAATGTAACCTCAGCGAATCAGTTTACCGTCAGCGGGGCAGGTGGTTTGAATAATGCACCGAATAATGCTGTGTTGGTATTAGGGCAACCAAATTTCAATACAAATACTGCCGGCTCATCAGCAAATAGTTTATCGGGTCCATTAGTTACCGTTGTCGATCCGACAACCGGAAAAGTCTTTGTTGCAGACGCAGGTAAACACCGCGTGTTACGCTATGCAAGTATCGCCAGTCTAAGTAATGGTGCAAATGCGGAAGCAGTATTTGGTCAGGCAGATATGACTTCAGTTGCGAGCAATCGGGGGGGCAGTGTGCAGGCAAATACACTTTCGGAACCTAATGGGCTCAGTCTTGACAATGATGGACGTTTATGGGTATCAGATGGATTAAATCATCGCATTCTCCGTTTTGATAATGCTTCTTCAAAGGCAACCGGATCAAATGCTGATGCGGTGTTAGGGCAATCAAATTTTACATCGAATGGTTTTGGTGCCACTCAGTCGGCAATGCGTTATCCTCTCGGAGTGCATATGGATGGCGGGCAAAGATTATGGGTATCTGATCGCGATAATCATCGTGTTTTACGATTTGATGGTGTTCTCAATAAAACTAATGGGGCTGATGCTGATGGAGTATTGGGGCAGGTAGATTTCACATCTTCAACATCATCAACCGCACAAAATCGTCTGAATCAACCATCAGGATTAACAACCGATGCTTTTGGGACATTATGGATCGCAGATTATGTCAATAATCGAGTACTATGGTTTCATAATGCAGCGAATAAGCAGAACGGAGCAAATGCTGACGGCGTATTGGGGCAACCTGACTTTATAACAGCAACAGGTGGTTTGACAACACAGAATAGTATGTGGAGCCCCGGAGGAGTCATAGTCGATGGGGCAGGACGACTCTGGGTTGCAGAACGTGCAGCGCGTCGTGTTTTGCGTTTTGACAATGCGCGAAACAAAAGCAATGGGGCAAACGCCGATGGTGTTATAGGGCAGGTGAATTTTACGTCTTCTGTCATCACTACTTCACGAAGTGGGATACATTCTCCCCACTCAGTATTTGTTGATGACGCAGGACGTTTGTGGACTACTGACAATGCTAACAATCGTGTTTTGGTTTATGATAATGTACCTATGCCCACGATTAGCAGTATTTCGCCAAATACAACTGCGGCAGGTTCATCCGCCAATATTACGATTGCAGGAACAAATCTCACAACAGC
Source organism: Ignavibacteria bacterium UBA4661 (assembly GCA_002405405.1). Classification (GTDB taxonomy): domain Bacteria; phylum Bacteroidota; class Ignavibacteria; order Kapaibacteriales; family UBA4661; genus UBA4661. Next base: position 1,868 of record DHLT01000094.1, read on the forward strand.
ATACACATGGACAACCGCAACGATCACGCAACTGAATAGTAGTGGCGTAACGATTGGTACATTGGACTTGACAGCAAACTTGAGTGGTTTTTCTGGAACGCAAGTATCGCTTGCTATTCCTGCCAGTGCGATTGTTACTGCAGGCACATACAGCATCACCGTAGCAACGGTTGGTGGTAGTGCGAGTGTATCGCTCACGGTAGCTACCCCTGCCCCTACGATTAGCAGTTTCACACCGACATCGGGAGCACCGGGTTCAAGTATTACGATCACAGGTTCGGGCTTTATTGGCGCAACTTCGGTAACGATTGGCGGTCAGGGTGTGCATCGTTATTGGGTAAATTCCGATACCCAAATTACGGCAGTGGTTGGCACGGGTGTAACGGGAACAATAGCAGTTGGTTCAACCGGTGGTGTAGGTACATCGGCAAATCAATTTACGGTGAGTGGTACGGGTGGTTTGTCGAATACACCAAATACTGCGGTTTTGGTGTTGGGGCAAACAAACTTTACAACGGGTACGGGTAATAGTGGTGGTATTTCAGCATCGACACTGAATGCTCCACGCGGTGTGGCAGTCGATCCGACCACAGGAAAAGTATTTGTCGCTGATGTGAATAATGTTCGCGTGTTGCGATATACAAGCATATCCTCATTGATGAATGGTTCACCCGCAGAGATCGTATTAGGTCAAACATCATTTACGGGAAACACAGCAGGTGTAGCGGCAGATCAGTTTTCATCGCCGACGGGAGTGTTTGTCGATGGCGGCGGGCGTTTGTGGGTAGCCGATGGCGGTAATCATCGTGTGTTGCGATTTGATAATGCTTCGAGTATTGGTACGGGCGCGAGTGCGAATGGAGTATTGGGACAAGCGAACTTTACAAGTTCAGGTTTATCAGCGAGGCAGAGTGGGATGAGGAATCCTCACAGCATAGTTGTTGATGGAGCGGGAAGATTATGGGTAGCAGATCGTTTTAACAATCGCGTATTGCGTTTTGACAATGCAGTAAGTAAAGCAAACGGAGCAAATGCTGATGGCGTCTTAGGACAATCGAGTTTTACGACCGATACAACAACTCTGACACAGTCGGGTATGGGTGGACCTCAGGGTCTCTCTGTGGATGGTGCAGGACGATTATGGGTAGCGGACAGCGATAATGGTCGGATATTGCGATACGATAATGCCGCAAATAAAAGCAATGGAGCCAATGCGGATGTGGTGTTGGGTCAAGCAGACTTTGTGAGTATTACACCAATAGCAACGCAAAACCGATTGAACAGTCCATTTAGCGTATTTGCTGATGGAGCAGGTCGAGTATGGGTAGCCGATGGCGGGAATAATCGGTTGATACGCTATGACAATGCAGGTGCGAAAAGCAATGGAGCGAATGCCGATGCTCAGTATGGTCAGCCGAACTTTAATTCGGCAATGAGTACAACAACACGAGGGAGTGTGAATACGCCGTATGGTGTGTTTGTTGACGACAAGGGTATCGTGTGGGTGGGAGAATTTAGTAATAAT
>DHLT01000094.1:3502-3686 GCA_002405405.1 Ignavibacteria bacterium UBA4661
TATCGTGAGGGTGGGAGAATTTAGTAATAATCGTGTGGTGGCATGGGACTATGTTCAATCACCAACGATATCGAGTATCACACCAAGTGCGAGTGTGCCAAATACCGCTGTGAATATCACGATCACGGGAACAAATCTTCTGTCGGGCTATGCAGGTACAACAGCAACGATTACGCAACTCAAT
>DHLT01000162.1:0-6468 GCA_002405405.1 Ignavibacteria bacterium UBA4661
CACATCAATGATTGGTATTGTGGGAGTATAGGTCACTGTACCACCATTGAGCGTTACTGTCGCGCGCGTACTACCACCATTCGCACCAATCAACGCAAACGTTCCACCCGTAGGCAGACCGGGGAGCGCAAAGGACGTACAACGAAAAGGACTTACCCAAAATGTCATAGCTGTATCGCCCGAGCTCCATTGTACATTGCCAGCAAACGTACCATTATTGCTATTGCCACTCTCATCGGCAGTGGTTATACCATTTCCTTCATTCATTTTCCAATACCCTACCAAGTTAGCTCGATCCGGATGATTAGAAGGAATTTCTGTATTGACGTATTTCGGAAATTTATTCTGCTCATACATCACTTTATTCCACACACGCACTTCATCAATATCTATCAAGGAGTATATATATGATGGATAAATCCTGGAACGTCCAACCAGAATAGGCTCTATGTTGGATCCCCATCCGCTACCGTCACTAGGAAAACTTGCTAAAAATACACCGTCAACAAAAACTCGTACTCTGCCCCAATACGCATCATAAGTCACTGCTATATGATACCACCGCCCTAATTCGAAAAGGCGGTCAAAATTGTCCTTATACAATGGTGACGAATAGTAACCACTACCACTTCTAATGACGAGTCCTAAGTTTGCACTAAATCTCATGAAAAACCTATCATTACCCTTTGAAATAATCTCTGTATCATCGGAACCCCACGAATTCACTCGGATCCGTGCCTCTATGGTACAGTCGGTAGTAAAGTTATATTGTGCAATATGAGGAATAATAACACTGCCTAAATTAGACCCAAAAAACCGCACTGCAGAGCCAAAACCCGTACTAACAGGTACCAAAGTCTGACTTGTTAGCACGATAGTCGTGGGTGTGCTGATACTGCTTTCTGTGCTGATGACAAGATTTGCGGTACGAACACCCGTTGTCGCACTTGGGTTGAAACTGATCGTTACGGTGGTTGAAAAGACGCTCGAGCTCGCTGTGGTTGTAAATCCTGTATTCCCGCTGAGAGAAAATTCACTCGCATTTGTACCCGTCAGTGAGTACGTCCAACGCTCGCCTGATCTCGCATTACGAATGGTTATCACCACTGTTTGCGTGGTGGTCTGATTTTCTACTACTCCAAAATTCAGTGCTGTTGCAGACACCGTTGCTGAGGTCGGAGGAATACTCGTGCCTGAAAGCGCGACATTTGTCGGTGTCCTTATACTGCTTGCTGTGCTGATAATAAGATTTGCTGTGCGACTACCAACTGTGGTCGTTGGGTCAAAGGAAACTGTTACCGTCGTTGTAAAAACACTCGAACTCGCAGAAGTCGTAAATCCTGTATTGCCGCTGAGAGAAAACTCGCTTGCATGAGTACCCGTGAGTGTATATGTCCACCGCTCGCCTGCACTTGCATTACGGATAGTTACGACCACCGTTTGTGTTGTTGCGTCGGTCATACCTGAAGTAACAGAACCAAAATTCAATGCCGTTGCAGACACGGTAGCCGAGGTTGGAAGGGTATTGAAAACAAAGGTCGGCGATAGAACCGTACCGAAATTATTACTCAAAAATATCTGGCCACTATTGCTCGATCCTGCAGGGATAACTGCCACCAAGGATGTTGCACTACTCGACTGCACCACTGCCTGCACACCCGAAGAACCAAAGAATCGCACGTCATTGATCGAGCCAAGATTTGTTCCCGTTATCGTTACCGTTCCACCAATATCGCCACTTGTTGGCGTGATAGCAGTAATCGTTGGCACACCACCTGAGGTACCGACAGTACCATTCAAAAAGCCACCCGTTCCTGCTCCGCCTGCAACTGATATGGTTGGTGTTCCTGTTACACTGCCACCGACTGCTGTAAAGAGTACACGACCACCACCTCCACCGCCATTCGTTGCACCGGAGCTACTACCACCATTGGCATTCAGTTGTGCAGAACTATTGAATGAAATACTCTGACCTGTAAGAAGAATACCACCACCACTACCGGGTGCTGTACCATTTGCACCATTGGCATTGATACGTGCTGTGGCATTAAGCGTCAGCGTTCCTGCGGCACTCAGTTGAATACCGCCGCCGCCGCCGCCTGCACCAAAGCCGCCACCACCCATACCACCTGTCAAAATCATATCCAAACCACCAAATGCTCCAATCAAGTCCGTTGAACTGCCACCTCCCAATCCTCCAAATGCACCTGCCCCATTACACCAACTGCCTCCAGCCAATCCTCCCGGCGCCAGTGCACCACTACAAGCACCTGCTCCATTAGTCGCACCGGGTCCACCTATTGCCGAAAACGCACTGAACTCTATCACACCCGAAATAGTCATTGCACCACGTGAAAGAATAATCACACCAACTGTTCCGGTTGAACCATTTGCACTAGTTGATCCCGTATAACTTATTGTATGAGATGCGTTGAGAGTAAATGCTGTAAACGTAAAGAGAATATAACGTCCGCCATTGACAGGATGCGTGTAGAGCGTACCACGATATGTATTGGCACCGCCATCGGTGAGTGTCATGGTGGTAAGATTGAGTATAGCATTATTTGTAGAATTATATGTTCCGAGACTTGTACCAACACTCGCAGGATTCAGATACGAACGAAAAGGCAGCTGCGCATGAAGTCCCGTCTGCCACAGCACAATGTACCACAGCGACAACAGAACGACACGGAGGATAGAATTCTGCATTATTCTTTGGATAGATACTGGTGTCGCTAAAGGTGTCATAATAATGCGCGAGAAAAAGGAACCAAAGAAGATGTGAGCATACTCTCAAAGAGAACTCTATCACCATATATGCTTGATGAGAATCGTGGATTTATTGACCCTCAATATGTGGCGTGAGCGCTATACCTTGGAAGAAGTAATCGAACATAGGGAAATCTCACGACAATGTCAATACCTAAAAACAGTGAAGAGGGCGTTTCTATAGGAGGTAAGTTGAGCAAATACAACAGTGGTGCGCAATCGGATGAGATTGCAATCGCAAACTTCGCAAGACTTCTCAATCTTTCACCACGGCAAACCAAATTCTTCAGGGTATGCAACATGATGTAATGTAAGTCCCACAGCAGGTGCAAGAGGACTGGCATAGTCACGGTTACGAGCTTGTAAAGCAAATGATAAATCATCGATACTCTGCTTACCACGCGCTGTGTCAACCATTGCCATGGTGAGGAGGCGGACCATGCCCCACAAGAAACGTTTTGCACGAATATTCAACACCCATAAATCCGGCTCTTCTTGAACCCACTCACAATGGGACACAATTGAACGGTAATGTTCATACACCGCGTCATTGCGCTTGGAAAAGGTTGTAAAATCTTGGTTGCCAATAAAAAGTGACGCTGTCGCTTGGAGAATATCCGTATTGACTCGATAGTGTGTTTGCCATGTAAAATATCGGCGAAAGACCGTACGCGAAAGATCCAAACGATATTTGTACATTCGGTCAATAGCACTATGACGAGCATGAAAATCATCACGCACATACTGCGCTGCTTTGACACGAACATCATGAGGCAATATCCCCGATAGTGCGAACCCAAGTCGCTCAACAGGTAGAGGTAATGGCTCCTGTAGCGTGCAATGGGCGACCTGCCCAACTGCATGTACGCCGCTGTCGGTTCTCCCCGACCCCATAATACTGATCTCTGTACCCAACAGTTGATGCAGTGCCGCTTCGATAACTCCTTGTACTGAACGCACCTTTTGCTGGCGTTGCCACCCCGAATACTTTGTGCCATCATATTCAACCAACAAAGCAAGACGATTCATTGCTACTCACCTATAAGTATAGCGTCAGCTTCGATTTCAACCATATAACGATCATCAATCAGACGACTGATCTCAACCATAGTTGTTGCGGGCTTGATGCCTCCAAAGACCTCACCATGCGCACGACCAATGCTCTCCCATTGTGTGATATCACGCACAAAGATGCGTGTACGAATCAGCGATTGCAAAGGCACATTCATGACAGATAGAATACGAACAATTTTTTCGCAGACAAATTTTGCTTGTTCATACGGCGTTTCACCAACAACATTTCCCTCATCATCGACCGCTACACAACCAGTAATCGCTACTGTGTTGCCGATACGTACCGCACGCGAATAGCCAACGATGCTTTCCCACTGCGCACCGGAACTCAAATTTGTTCTGTGCAAAGTTGGATATTCAAGATTCCATGCCATGATTGTTATCCTTGTATGAGTTACATGAGAATAGCAATGTATTCTGGCAGAACGGTTTCTTGAGTATCGGTCGTATCAACGCACTCTGCATGAACAATCTCGCCATCGGTTGAAAGCAAGCGCACCTTCATCGGGCGTTGGAGCAGTCCTTGTGGCGCAGAGAATTCTACGCGCACATAGTTTTCTGTCCAGCCACGCCACTTGCCCGTGAGATCATCACGCGATTCAGGAATGACGGAATGAATCGTATCGAGTTGACTTGCATAAAATTCCATTTTTTTCTTTGCAGAAAGTATGCGCAAGCGTTTAGAGCGCTCCGCTCGTTTGTGTGGCGGAACAGGATTGGCGAATTCAATTGCCGGTGTATTCTCCCGCTCTGAATACGAGAATACATGGAGATACGACACGGGCAACTCTTGCAAGAACTGATAGGTTTCTTCAAAGTGCTCATCGCTTTCACCGGGGAATCCAACAATGACATCCACACCAATGCAACAATGGGGCATCGCCGTTTTAATACGATGAATCAAATCATGGTAATACTCAACTTTATAGCGTCTGCGCATCATTTTGAGAATGTCCGGTGAGCCACTCTGCAAAGGGATATGGAAATGCGGTACGAATGCTTGCGACTGAGCAACTGTATCGATAATCTCTTGCGTAAGCAAATTGGGTTCAATGGAACCAATACGCAATCGTGCATTGGTTTTCATTTCCTCTATCATGCGCACAACATCGGTAAATTCCTCGCCATCTACGGCTTGATAGTCGCCCAAGTTGATACCGGAAAGAATGATTTCTTGATACCCTGCCTTCTCAAGATTGCGAATTTTTTCAGGAATTACCGCAAACTCCATGCTTCGGCTTTTGCCACGTGCCAAAGGGATCGTACAGAACGAACACTTGTAATTGCATCCGTCCTGCAGTTTGAGATAGGCACGGGTTCGACTGTCATTGTCAGCAGAGTGCGACTCCACAAACTCTAACTCTTCGCCGATATCTGATACAAACACAAAGGGAGTTTCAAATTTTTCAAAACGAGGCACTAAGGCGGGGATTTGAAATTTCTCTTTTGCTCCAAACACTGCATCAACGCCTTCGATAGAAGCAATCTCTTCCGGCTGCAATTGCGCATAACACCCCGTAACACCAACAAATGCATTCGGCGATGTGCGCAAGGCACGACGAACGATTTGCCGACATTCACGATCGGCATTTTCCGTAACAGTGCAGGTATTGACAATCACAATATCGGTGGGTTCGCCAAACTTGACGGGCGTATGCCCTGCCTGCTCGAAGAGAGCCTGCAGTTGCGATGTTTCGGCATAATTCAGTTTACATCCCAGCGTATAAAAAGCAACATTCATGAGTACTATCCCCAAGAGTAAGCAAGACAAGAATCAACAAGAATTTCCAAAATTAGACCTGCGAGAATGAATGTGCAATGAATTCGATGAAAATGCTCATTTCGTTGGTGGAAATTTGGTGTAATTTTCTGCTCTCTTGCATTTTTCCCTTTTCTTTTTCAATATTCATACGAACTTATGGTACAATCCTCGTCGTCTTCATTGATACGCACTTTGCGACAAAGCGTCATACTCTATGTACTCATATTTGGCGCACTCACTGTCCTACACGCACAAACACCGAAACTTGACATTGACTGGCTCTATAGTGGTGCGACTGATCGTATGACACAATTACCCAGACTAACATGGCGAAGCGATGGCATGGCATATTTTTGGGATTCACGCCTGCCTGCAAGCGAACGCACATTGCGCCGCTACAATCCTGCGACCAATACGATAAGTCCACTTATCAACGCACAAGAAGCACTAGCATCATTGCAACGTATCTTAGGCAATGAAGCTCCGGGAACACTGCCGCAACCTGATAAGTTTTCTCCGAAAGATAATTATGCGCTCTACATGATCAATGACGATGTCTTTGTCCTCAATCTTGCAAATTCTGAATTTCAGCGCATTACGAATACACCCAAAGAAAGCGAAGACAATGTGAGTTTCTCGCCCGATGGTAATACATTGATCTATGCGCGCTCCAATAACTTGTATAGCTATTCAATTGCCGATAAAAAAGAAGTTGCGCTTACGACTGATGGTTCTGCAACAACACTCAATGGAACGCTTTCGTGGGTGTACTGGGAAGAAGTCTTCAATCGTGATGACCAAAACTATTGGTGGTCGCCGGACAGCAAAACAATTACGTATTTCCAAAGCGATGAGTCCGGTGT
>DHLT01000162.1:6609-8715 GCA_002405405.1 Ignavibacteria bacterium UBA4661
GTAGATTTCCCTGATCATCGCACCTTTACAATGAAGTCCATTCGCCAGCGATATCCGAAAGTAGGTAGCCCAAATCCCAAAGTAAAACTTGGCTTACTCAATGTTGCAACACAGAAAACTTCATGGATTGATTTCTCGCAATTTGAACATGAGTACATCGTGCGAGTAACATGGTTACCTGACAATCAGCGTGTTGCTGTGCAACTCATGAATCGTGCGCAAGATTCGATTACCCTTGTTTTTGTTGATCGCACAACCGGCAAAGCCGAACTCATTTTCAAAGAAGGCGATCCGGGCTGGATGAATACCACCGATGATTTGACCTTCTTGCCGGATGGCAAACATTTTTTGTGGGTGTCGGAGCGCACGGGTTATGCTCATATCTATCGCTATGATATGCGCGGCACATTGGTCAATGCTATCACGCAAGGCAAATGGTCTTTGCAGAAGAATCAAGCAATCATGGGCATCGACAAAGACTTTGTGTATTTTATTGCAAAAGAAAAAGCAACGACCGAACGCGATTTGTATCGTGCAAGTTTTGATGGGAAAATATTGGAGCGCATTACGAAAGAAGATGGTATGCACTCGGTAACAATGTCTTCGGATTGTAAGTACTTTACGTCCAATTATTCCAATATCGCAACACCGCCAGTAGTGTTTGTTGGTAGCACTGATAGCAAGCAATTGGGCAAACGTATCGTTACCTACAAGCCAGCAGATACAACAGCGATTGCGCGTTTTGGTCTGCGTACACCGGAACTCTTTACCATTACAACAGCCGATGGCTATGCAATGCCCGCACAACTTTTGAAACCTGCAAACTTTGATCCGAACAAGAAATATCCGCTTATCATGTTTGTCTATGGTGGTCCATCAGCACCGCAAGTGTTGAATCAATGGCAACGTGATGTGCTTCTGCATAATGTGCTCTTGCAAGAAGGATACTTGGTTGCTAAAGTTGATAATCGCTCTGCGGCGGCAATCGGCAAAGTGTATGAAAATCTTGTGTGTCGTAATCTTGGCGGCGAAGTTGAAACGAATGACCATGTTGCCGGAGCGCAGTGGTTCAAGAAGCAAAGCTATGTTGATCCTGATCGTGTTGGAATATGGGGTTGGAGCTTTGGTGGAACATCGGTGCTGAATGCTCTCACACGCTCGAAAGAATTCAAAGCAGGTATTGCCGGTGCAGGTGTAACCGATTGGCGTTATTATGACACCTTCTACGCAGAGGGTATGATGAAATCTCCTGCAAGCAATCGTGAGGGTTACGAAAAAACATCACTTCTGCCCCGTGCAAAAGACTTAAGCGGCAATCTCTTGATTCTCCATGGCACCTACGACGACAATGTCCACCCACAAAACACATGGTCCTTTGTTGATGAACTCATCAAAGCCGGTAAGCAGTATGAAATTCAAATCTACCCCATGCGCAAACATGGATTTATGGATCGTCCTGCACGCATACACCATCACAAAGTGATGCTTGATTTCTGGAAACGCAAGCTCTAAACAAGAACATCATACACAAAACAAAAGGCGAGATTCTGTATGAGGATTCTCGCCTTTGTGTATCGAACACCTCTCTACCGCACCACCACGACACTCTGCGAGTGTAGAATACGCCCACCTGACACTATTTGCACAGCATACACACCACTGGCAATGCCTTCTATCCTAAGTGGTATCGTGTTTTCACCTTGTCGTAGGGCGATTCCCTTCGCAAACACAAGAGCGGTTTTTCCTTGTAGAGTGGTTAGTACAATGTCGGCTGTAACCGACTGACGCAGGGTAACACGACACTCGCCATTACCCGAAAGGGGTTGTGGCACAACCATGAGAGCAGAAGTCACTTGTGGACTGCTTTGTACCGATACGGAGCGCGGAAAAACATATCGCCGTATTTCACCATTCATGTTGCTTTGGCGTGCACGAGGTACAGTGAAAATTCCCGGGTAAGCAAACCCAAACTGCTCCACACGATTGTCGCGGCGCGAAAGTTTAATCATAAAATTTCCCGGATATGAGACCGTTGCAACAACACGAGAACAAAGAGAACCAAGTCCACCATATCCAGATTCAACCCATGCTGTGTCGATAGCAATA
>DHLT01000182.1:0-5791 GCA_002405405.1 Ignavibacteria bacterium UBA4661
GGCATGAGTGCGTACCGTTTGAAAGCTAATCAGGAAGCATTCTGATGCTTGCTCATCTGTATACCATAGCATATTGTAATGTGCAACCTTAAATAGAATTATCTGTGTTTGAGATCTTGAATAAGGGAGCGAATATCTTCTGTGGAACAGTCTGCACAAAGAGACCGAACACCTCCCGGTTCAGCAGTGATACCTTTGCGAACAAATTCTTGTACACTAGGAACAGTAATTCTTACACGGATGGAACGTTGCCGTTCAAGAGTAGTGTTTTCTGTTGAAACCGCTTCACCAAATGCTCGAACTGATAACTTGCTCGTTTTAAATATCTCTCTGTAACGGGGTATTTCATTAAGCCAAACATTATGAAGCATGGTAGCCGTATGATAAGCCCTTAAATCACTCAACAATTGATTTCCACCGTATTTACCGCCAAAGCCATTGGTGCGAAATTTTTGTCCTTCACGAATAAAGGGAATAATTTGGGGGTTCGGTTGTACAAAACCGTTTACAAAACGATTTAACTCATCAAAGTTCACTCCTGTATAGAGACAGGCCTCATTAAGGATACGGGGATCGGTTGTTCCAATAATTTCCACTCGAATAGAATCACCATTTCTAATTGCACGCTCTACGCATGGCTTATCGAAAGCCGAACTCATGGCATCTCGCAATAGTGCTACAGCAGAATCAACCTCAACAGCAAACTCTTTTCCTCTTCGTTCAAACTCCTTGTAATCAACACAAGGTGCGACATTTGTACGAACGACCTGATATTTGTACACTTCGTTGTCTGAACATGTACTCGTCATACAATCTTCCGATTCAAACAGAGAGGCACATTTAGCATACTGCTTATAAAGAACCGTCGTAGGGCACCAATATCCTGAAACAAAAAACCGCACACGATAAATTGGGAACTCCTGTTTGCAGGCATTTTCTCGATAACTCGATGTATCCCAAACAACAGTTTCATGCTTTAAGTCGCACCTTGCTGACGATGGGACAAAAACAGTATCTACCGAACTAATAAACTGAGTTGATGGAGAATCCGCATCAATGATAAAGGCATTGTATAGACGATCAACACCTGGAATTTTTGCAGGTAGAATAGGAAGTCGCATTTTCACTATACCAGCATTATTTGTTTTCGCAGTTACAACCTCATTGGTCATTACATTACGAATTCTCGTTGTTGTTTGTAAAGGTGCAATCGAATCGAGTGCGACTTCGCCCGCACGAGCGCGTTCTTTTGTACGGAGAAGGACACGAAGAGTTATGTCCTGCTGAGGTTTTGCAATGCGTATCGCGTACACATCAAGATCTTTCGTTTTCTTTTTTACGCTACTTTCGTTTGTATTTGAACCGTCAATCCGATCAGAAACAAAAACCAACCACTCATTGCCGGGACTAATGATAGGATTCAATTCATCATTTCCTTTGCGATTAACACCCGGAAACTCTACCGTGTCCAATACAAGGGCTTTCGCATTTTGGTCCGGCAAATAATTAGCATTGATTTTCATGCGCCAAATATCATAATCACCTGAGCGATTCGAACTGAAATACAGGTAACCATCTTCACCAACAAATGGCATTTCTTGGCTTGTAGAGTCAGTATTAACTTCGTCTAACGGACGTGGTTTAGACCACCCTGATGGCGTTTTAATAGCATAGAAGAGGTCTGCTCGATTAAACTCTTGGGGTGTTCTTCTTTTTGAAGCAAAATAGATTACTTTACCATCCGGTGAAAGAGCAGGCGTATCGTCCCAAAACTTTGTATTGAGTTCGTCCGGTCGATGTACTGACCATGCATTATTCACCCATTTCATCTCATAGATGTCATTGTCCTGATTCTTATTCTCATGGTAACGATTAGAAACAAAATAACCGATATTACCATTACATCCGGCAAAGTGTGGCGCACCATCTTGGGGGATTCTTCCCCGTGAAAAATCACGAGAATTAATTTCCGGCGAGGTAATCTCCTGCGGTGTTGCGAATCCCATTTTGCCAACGACAGCATTGTAAATTTTACTCGGCTGATTCTTTCCGCCACTACGAGTGAACCAAAATTCAACAATGTTTCCATTTCTCCGAAAACTACCGGCATAATCATCAAAAGGAGAATTGATTTGACTCATTGGCATAACCTTGCGAACTTCTGATGAGGCAGAATCTTTGACGGGTGTTTGTGCTGATACACTTACTAATAACAATTGAAGATACACTAGGATAACACAAAACATTGTCCTAATTTTTTGAAATCTTCTGATTACGACTACACACTGCAGACTCTTCATGTTTCGAAAAAAAATTGTGATATATACACTTATGAGTTTACGGAAGCGGATAAAGAACATTGAAATACACTGTTGGACGTGCAATCTGTGGGTTTGATCGATCGGAGCGCACATCGAGAATATAGACGAGTCCACATTGTATTGTTCCATCCGTAAAGCGTTTGGTTATCAAAATAAAATCACCATCATTAATATCTATTTCAGTAGCTCCAGCTTCACCGCAACGTTGCCGTGCAAGTGCTAAGACAGCGCGTTCGTTACATACATTCTGCACGAGCGGATTATTACCGAGCCGTATAAATTGCGTTGTCCTCACCGTAGAGTTAGGCGTACCGCCAACAAGACGAGCAGTACGAGTCGTTGTATTGACATTGATTGCCGTTACATCCGTCTGTAATCGTTCCACACCAGATTTATTAAATGTTCCGTTTTCTAAAAACTGAATGTTCTCGAAAAACTCCGTATTGAGACCATATTGCACCAAAGAACTACTGTTCGGGAAGCAACATGTGTCCGCTCTACCGATGAGGTTAAGCGTGATTGGCTGTGGTTGCGTAGGAATAGGCAAAGCATTATTCGAGGAGATTCTCAAGAGTGCGTTGAAATATCGCCGTTCGGGTGCAGTTGGCAAAAAATTAACAGCAGATTGCATATCACGCAGACGCTGTGGCAGGAATCGAACTTGAAAATCCTGACTGCTATTGGCAGACAATGTTGCTCCGGTGATCGTAACATTACTACCGGAAAAAGTAAAAATTGCCGATAGAGCCGGTGCTTGAGTAGATAATTGAAGGTTGAGATTAACCGCACAATTTGAGGGATTGATAATTCTAATGGTACGTGCCTTACTGACATCTTCGGCATCAAGACACTGTTGGAGTGTATCAATTCGTCGCGTTGTCGAGCTGAAAAGCGTTGAGTTTGCCGTATCAATACGCCATAGCGGTTGTCGCACAAAATTTGCAAATCGCACAATAAGTCGTTGCGAACACAGACCACTATCTACACCAGTTGGACCAATTCGGCGAATTGAGAAAATAAGCGAATCACGCAATAAACTATCTCTTCCTAAGGAAGCAGGTGCAGTAAAACGAATCCGCATCTGTGCTAATGATTGCCCATTGAGAAGAGAGAATGGTAGTGTAGGGGACTGTACAGATAGAGAAGGAGCGGGTAGCCCAAGCAGACTAAATTGAAAACGGCTCCCTACAAGCGTATTGAAATTCCGTGTATTGCTTAGTGATATACTGATGTCGTTACTAGTGCCAGGACACACAGTATCAACTTGTTGCCGTTCTTCGATAATATCTTGTGTCGGACACACAAAAGAGACACAACCCTGTACAACAGCTGAGACGCGTATATTCAGGACAAATGAGTTTCCGCCTGAGATATTGCCTCCGCGTAGTTGCACAAATTCAGACAATGTACCAGGATTGCGTACTGTTGGATTATATCGCACACGCACCTGATACGACACACCCGACTGCATATCAAATGTTGTAGCTTGCTCTCTATTTTGTGCATCGAGTACAGTAATAGCCACACCCGATAGAGGATTTGCCCGTACAAGTGTTACAGGTATAGAAACACCACAATTTTGACTAAACCGTGTAGTAAATTTCTCATCGAGAATCGGATCACCATTATTACAAACGCTGACATTCACACTGTCTTGTACAATAGTACCACATGAGACATTTTGTATCGGGCGACTCAGACTAAGATTTATTGTAGAATTAGAACAAGGAACAAAGATTGTTGCTGTTGTTGTATTGGGTGTAAATTGATTACCTGATGGTGCGTTCAGCGTGATTTCGATTGAATCTCCCGATGCGGGCATACCGGATAACTGCAATCGAATCTCTCCGGCATTTGAAGTTAATCCTGCTCCACTAATTGAGCGAACACGATTATTAACTGGCTGTTGCCTTTCTGCCGCACGTGCGTTGATGCCGGCATTTGCAATCGGCGTTCCACTTTCATCCGTAACTCGAACATTTAATTCTACAGCATCAGCAATTGGTTGGTCCGTGGGTTCGATAGGGTTTTGACAGCTCAAAAAGATACTCATTGCCAAACAGATACAGAAGGCAAATGCGACACGATATGCAGTAGTTGAGGGTGCTGTGTATGACATTACAGTATAATCCGAAAAGAAAACATCTCACCGTATAGCTCCCTTACAGAAATCTTATACGGTTATTTGAAAAAATACTTCCGTTTTTTTGAGTGTTATTTTTCACCACTCTAATCGTAATCCACCATTCAAGTGAATGCCATGAACAAAATTCGTATTAACGATTTTGTACTGTGGACATGTTGGACAATCTGTTCGCAGATTCAGGCGCATATAGCGGTATGCTAGATTGATCGTGATGACATTATTCCACACAACACCGATACCAGCATCAATAAAAAATTGCCGATAGTCTTGTGGATTCAATGCAGGCTCACTCCCCCCACCCTCAAAGTTCATATCAAAAAATGTTCCTCCTGTCACGAAGAAATATGGTCGCCATATTGCTTCAGAATTGTATGTTCGGGTTTGTAAAAAATAACTTGAAGAATCCGTTGATACTGGTAATACTCGCTCGCTATAACCGCTTGGTTGAGAAATATGCTTACTCACTTCATTTGGACGTGCTCGAAACTCAAAACGACATGCATCAGGATAGTATTTTGCTGAATCTATGAGTGAACGTGAGCCGGATAAGGTAAAGCGTAATTGACCTTGTGCTTTTAATCGTGTACGCCCACCTTCCGACATAAGCCCACCACCCACTACAATGGCAAAAGCATCTCCTAGCAAGCTGCCAAGAGGCGATACCATCAGATCTGCATTGAAAAAAATCGAACTCCCTATTTGCTGAGTAGATTTGTCCTTACCTGCATAACCAATACCACCGGTTAGTTCAAAAAAGCTGGAGGGAATCGAGGAGTTTTTTACCAGAGTAAATTCTCGTGCAGGACGTATGGGAATGATATATGGCGGACGACCTCCAATACTAATCGTCATGAATTGCTCAACCGCACCAATAGCAACAATGGTATCAGTACATTGTCCATTGGATTGCAAAAATGTCAAACGTATTCCCTGCTCAAAACCACTAAACGACTGAAAGACTTCTCGCTTTGCGGAAATACAATTTTGACGAAATGTACCATCGGTAAATAGCACATTGATTACACTATCACCGCGAGCCACCACTGGCAAGGGACATGTGCGGCATGTATCTATCATTTTTGTCGTCGAACTGCCTACCACAGACGGTACCGTGCTGATAGTTGATACGACTTGTGCAGTAGCAATGTACTGCGTACTCAAAAGAACACTAAGAACCACTGTACCAACACTCAGCAAGTACAATGTTGACATACGCATACGAATAGAATAGGCGGAAGACAATAATACTACAGGGAGGATAGACATATGGAAATAATAATCAGAAGAGGCAAAAGCCCAATGAGCAAGTTTTTTTTTTTTTAGT
>DHLT01000182.1:5926-6104 GCA_002405405.1 Ignavibacteria bacterium UBA4661
CTTAGTAGTTCTACATAACGTATGATAAGCACAGACATCCTTGATGAACTTCGTTGACATAACGACATAGGGAGCGAACTTCGATATTATGATAAATGCAAACTATCATGGAACCTTAGCGACTTGAAGCGTTAAGTCAAATAACGCTATTTCCCCTCTTCTCCTTTGTGGTATTTAT
>DHLT01000035.1:0-5189 GCA_002405405.1 Ignavibacteria bacterium UBA4661
ATCGCACACCACAAACCACGCCGAGCGCATGCTTCAACAGCTTGGTAAGCGCCATCGTCTATCAGCAACTATCAGGCAAAGAAGCAGGAACAATTTATGGACGCGTACAAGACCGATTTGCCAAGGTACTACAACCCAAACATTTTGACATGGCAGAACAAGAAGAACTCCGCTCATTGGGTCTTTCGAATGCAAAAGCCCTGGCACTGAAAGATTTATCGGCTAAAGTGTTAGCAAAAAAGATTCATCTCCAAAAACTACCCACTATGACTGATGATGAAGCTATTGAGCACTTGGTACAAGTACGTGGTATTGGCGTATGGTCAGCACAAATGTTTTTGATGTTTACATTAGCTCGTCCTGACATACTACCCGTAGCGGATTTAGGTATTAAGAAAGGCGCGCAAAAGACATATAGTTTACCTGCTTTGCCCGATGAATCTGTTTTACGTCAATTGCAAGCAGCAAACAAATGGTCACCGTATAGCACAATTGCATCTTGGTATTTATGGCGCAGTTTGGAGCTGGGTGAGTAGGGGTTTTCTACTCGGTACATTGCACACAGTTTACTCTTCGTCACCAATCATACGTGCTGCCGAACGCCAATTGGCATAGTACATACTCAACTCAGAGAAAATCACTGCTGATAACCGTAGTATGGCATATTGCATTGAGGAGAATGGCGAAGTGCCCAAAGGATGTTGCATAACGAAATTCCTCTCAAGAATAAAAAACAGTAGTTAGATGAAACGTAGAGTAAAAGTTACTCAAAAATCAGAGTGTAGGCAAACAATGCTATTATGAATAATGGTACACCTCAAGGGCGTACACCTATTTTATTGAGTCGGCGCGAAAACATAACAAATTGCGGATCAACATTCATCAATACAACATTGGAAGGAAGCTCCACACGAGGTCGAATACGCCCCTGAGGCAAGCGAAGCATATCTTCATAGCGAACTATGGCGTGAATATCATCGGGTGCGATTCTTGCCAAGTCTTGCACTCCTCCACGCAGGACGACACGTACAAATCGTGTTTTCACAACAATCTCGCCCGTACCCGACATCGATTGGACATGCACGGGTACATCATGAATAACCATATCTGCATACTGCTGAACATCAACGCTAATGGAAGCTGTATTTTTACTACGTGTAATGTTGTCCTCCAGCGTATCAGATAGCGGTATCTGTACAGTAAATGGTTCATAGACATCATGTTGATCAATAGGCTGTGTAAACCATCGCGCAATACCATTTAATACTTTCTTCCCTGCTTTAAGCTCGACACTATCAGGCGAAATAGCCGTTACACGAGTAACGACGAATCCACTACGTGGTCGTACATTCAATCGCGGTATGATAGGCACTTTTTTTGCGGCAACACTACCGATATGCAGAATCAAGGAATCAGGTACAATATCGAGTGGGGCAACTGCTTGTGGCAATTGAAGTGCTTGCAAAAGCATCGCTCGGTCGAATTTCATTAAGACCGTATCTTGCTCGACTAATGCTTGATGACCTACTTTTTGGGTTGCTCCATGCGCTGTATGCGTAATATGGCTTTACGTCACTTGTTGGTTCGCCATGATGGTTGAGATCATTTTGGGAGACACATAGATATTAAATGCCGGTACCGCTGACAGATAAGCATTGAGTAGTTGCCATCCTCGTCCTTTCAAACGAGTACGCAAAGTCTGTTGTGGTTCCTCTTCAAGCGCACGACCTTCGGGTAAAACGACATTGACTTTGACATCAACTGTGGTTGTGTAATCACGTGTCAGATTAACATAGAGCCATAGGCATACCGCCATACCTATCGATACAAAGAGTGTGCGAGGACTAAGACGGATTCTCTGCCCTAGCGTGCGCGTACCAACAACGGCGATATCTTCTTGCCTATTCATCCGACTCTCCGTCTTCATTTTGCTCAATCACTTCAATACGAACTAATTCTACCGCTCGCTTCGTTGCTTGCTCAATAGTAAACTGATAGCCATTATGACGAATACTTTGTCCTGGCTCAGGGATACGACCAAACAACTCATTCATAAAACCACCTAATGTTTCATAGGTTTCGGCTGTAGGCAGAGCATCCGGCAATGTTTCATTGAGTTCAACAATTGACACACGCGCTTGTACGGTAAAATCTCGATCATTTTCTTGTACAGTTTGCGGTGCCTCTTCATCATACTCATCACGAATATCACCAACAATTTCTTCAATGATATCCTCCATGGTAACGATACCTGCCGTACCGCCAAATTCATCGATCACGATTGCCATTTGTGCGCGACGTTTTTGCAATTGGCGGAGTAAATCATGAATCGGCGTATCTTCTTGTACTGTGTGTACAGGATGTAAAATATCCTGCAACACAACTAACTGAGCATAGCGCATCATCACTAAAATATCTTTCGCATACACAACACCAATGATGGTGTCCAATGTTTCTCGAAAAACAGGCACTCGTGAGTATCCCTGTTCGATGATTGTATCAAGAACACGATCGTTTGGTGCATGAATATCAATGGCTACAATATTAGGTCGCGCAATCATAATCTGTTTGACAGTACGCTCACCAAATTCAAAGACATTTTTAATCAACTCATGCTCTGCTGATTCGATTTCTCCACCCTCGCGACTTTTCTCTAAAAGGTACTGTAACTCTTCGGCACTGTGCACATCTTCTTCGCCTATCATAGTAATGTTAAAGACTCGCAAAACGACATTAGCAACGCCATTGAGCGCCCAAATAAAGGGCTTGAACACCATGTAAAACACACGCAAAGGCATTGCTACCCAAAGAGCAACCATTTCGGAGCGTTGAATGGCAATAGATTTTGGTTCTAATTCACCAAAAACAATGTGCAAAAATGTAATCAACGCAAAAGCGATCGGCAAAGCAATCGTATGTGCTAAGGCAGGATCGGGTTGGTAGCCGAGCATTGCCATGATTGACAACACCATACGCGCAACGACGCTTTCGCCAATCCACCCCAAACCAAGACTGGCAAGCGTAATACCCAACTGTGTTGCCGATAAATATGCATCGAGATGAAGCACAATATCGTAGGTCAAAGCGGCAATACTACTACCTGCTTTAGCTCGCAATTCAATCTGTGACGGACGCACCTTCACAATGGCAAATTCCGCCGCAACGAAAAAGCCATTGAGTGCCACCAAAAAAATTGTCAGGATACTGTCAAAAATCATCGTCTTGCTTATACCTTCCTACGATAAGTACTGCATAATGCCTGTTTCCCTACTTTGTATCTAAGATCAATGGGGCTGATTTTGCGCCCATGACAATAATTTTTGCATTAGGAGAATTCGCCAATTCCTTCTGCACTTTGATTTGCTCATACTGCAAAATTTTATCTGTTAGTCCTAAGCTCAAAATTCGTTGAGCATCAGCAACACCCTGTGCTTCAACCCTTTTTAATTCTGCTTCCTGCATGCCTTTTGCCAAAATGAATTCCATACGCTGGGCATCTTGTTCGGCAGTAATTTTTCGTTCGATACTTTCTTTGACTGCCGGTGGCAGCGTGATATTGCGAACCAACATATTTTCAAGAATCAAACCGCGTGCAGCAAAATCTTTGTCAATTGTTTCACGTATACGTTGCTCGAATGCTTCACGCCGTGTGGAATACAAATCCACCGCATTGTAATACACCGCACTCTCACGGATACGGGTTCGTGTTACAGGGCGAACAATCCGCTCTTCATAGTCTAAACCAATCGTACGAACAATCTCCGGTGCTTTTTCACCATTCACTTTAAAGAGAATCGTTAAATCCACTGTAACCTCAAGTCCATCAGCACTCAAGACACGAATCGCATCATCGCCGACTTTTTGCCCTTCGTCATGTTGTCCGCTCATGGTGTAATTCTGCGTGCGGGTGTCCATTCGTATGAGATCCACAAGAGGATTGACAACATGCAAACCCTCGTATAAGACATCCTGCTGAATTGCACCAAACATACGCTTGATACCGACTGTACCGGACTCAATTTGCTTGACCGTGTTAAACATTAATCCTAACACTGCAAGTGCAATGCCGAAAATCATGAACACCCCTCGCAAACGTCCTGCAGAGCTACTGCCTGTTTTTCCGATGATCACACCAAAGAGTGCGATGAGAAAGCCGAGAATAAGCCAAATCATAGAATCCTCATAAATTGAACTGGTGAAATACTCCACGCACAAGTTTGTACGCATGGTGCAACATGGTGCAATGCATATTGCTCACATTATGCACATGAAATTACGATAAATGCCGATGAGGGTTGCATTGTAGTTATTCGACAAGTATTTTCTCTTGTTACACATCAATATTTCTTCTCTTTTTCATTATACACGCAAAGATCATGGACCATCATATTCATTTTTGGCTCACACATTGGCAGGAATGGATTGCCCTGCCGGCATTACTTTGTAGCAGCATTATCCTTGGGGGCTTCGCAATACGATGGCTCATGACCAAAACCCTTGTTCGGTGGGCACAACGCACGAATTCACCATACGATGATGTATTGGTCGATGCAGCTCGTTTGATTACTCTCAAATTGACCGGCATTGCTGCACTCTATACTACGATTGAATATGCACCATGGGGCGACAAAATCTTGCGTTTTGCATATCCTGTACTGTCGGGCTTGGCAATTTTTGTCGTTACTCAAGCTATTGCATTTATCCTTGTTACCATCATCAAACTGCGAAGCGAACGCGCCGAAAGCCCTGTGGCTACAACCTCGCTGATCCGACGCATTGTTGTCGGAACGGTGTATGTGTTCGGCGGCATCATGATTTTGCGTGGCTTTGGCGTTGAAATTGGTCCGGTGCTCACAGCACTTGGCGTCGGCGGTTTAGCAGTAGCACTTGCTTTGCAGGATACCCTTGCCAATATGTTTGCAGGGATTTACATCACACTTGCCAAACAAGTACGTGTGGGTGATTTCATCAAATTGGAAACGGGTTTTGAGGGTTATGTCACCGATATTGGCTGGCGTAATACCATCATGAAAACACCTGAAGAAAATTTAATTATCATTCCCAACAACAAGCTGTCGCAAGCTATTGTTACGAACTTCTTTCTCCCGGAACATACCGTACTCATTAAGCTCCAAGTTGGCGTAAGCCATGATAGCGATACCGATCAAGTCGAGAATATTCTTCTGTCA
>DHLT01000035.1:5309-6586 GCA_002405405.1 Ignavibacteria bacterium UBA4661
TATCAGTGGTGCGCTCTTCAGGGCATGGTGATGCACTATCTGCGGAGGAACCCACAGTTGCCGGCGGCAAGATTCAGGGTGTATTGTATGACCCCTCTCCTTTTGTGCGTTTTACGGCAATTGGTGAATCGAACTTGCAATTTGTCTTGAATGTGATGGTAACAAAATTCGATTATCAATTCGAGGCACGCCATAATCTTATGAAGCGCGTTCATCGGGCTCTGCGAGAAAATAACATCGAGATTCCATATCCAATGCGTACTATTGTAACACGCTCTCCCAACGACAACAAACAAGTAGGAGATTAGCATTCAGTAGTGTTATTATATTTATGCCGAAGCATATCAAAAAATCTGATCTTCCAACCAAAATCTGTGCAACGTGTGGCAAACCATTTTCGTGGCGCAAGAAGTGGGAGCGGTGCTGGGATCACGTACGCTACTGCTCTGATCGTTGTCGGGGGCAGCGATCCTCTGCCCCAAGTCGAATAGCAGTTATTCTCTTTTTTGCTCTTATGAGCAATGTATGTGCAATAGCAGTTACACCTCAACGCTTACAACAGCGTATCGATAGTCTTCGTGTATTAACAGAACAATCCAATGCTACGCCACTCCAGAAAGCGGGGTGGTACGGAGAAATAGCATGGATTATTCGTGATAACAATCCCTCCAAAGGTTTGGAATATGCCCGTAAAGGCATTCAATGTGCTGAGCAAAGCGGTAATGATTCCCTCAAATTGCTCATCACAGGATATACGGGCATTCTTCATCGCAAGCTGGGAAATTATCCGGAAGCACTCATGCTTTTTTACGATCAACTGTCACTTGCCGAACGATTAAATAGTCAAGATCAACTTGGTTACGCACAAAACAATCTGTGCGATGTGTACAAGTATTTTGGCAATCATGGCAAAGCCATCGAGTATGGCATGAATGCGCAAAAGATTTTTGAAGAACTCGGCGATACGGTCGGTATTGCTTATTCTTCCGTACGACTTGCACAAGCATATCAAGGCATAGGATTATATGACAAGGCAATTGCCCAGCTAAGCTACGCACTCAATCTGCGCTCCATGATTGCTGATTCTAATGGCATCAGCAGTGCTATGGTTCTCCTTTCCCATGCATATCTCTCGATCAATGATCTGGCTAAGGCAGAATACTACGCACAACAATCTCTCTCGATTGCAAAAGGATTTGATTCTGATCGTTCTCTCTTTTTGTCTTCCGTACTTGCAGAAGCTCGTGTACTTCAGAAACGCATTTTGTACAACCGTG
>DHLT01000035.1:6737-14666 GCA_002405405.1 Ignavibacteria bacterium UBA4661
CCGTGCCGCCGATAAAGCCCAATTTGTTGCTGATTCATCTCTGGCATATGGCTTTCGGCAAATACATATCGAAGCACTGCAACTTCTTATCGAAAATCCTCTGGTGCATAAGGATCTGCAACGCTTAGCACAGATTCAAAAACAATTCATCCTGATGAAAGACTCCGCATTTCAAGAGTCTTCCATTCAGAAATCATTAATCATTGAAAATGAATATAATTTTCGCCGTACTAACCAACAGATCCACCAACTCCAAATCGAAAAAGAAGCAACACAGCGCGTTGTATGGGGGATTGCTATTGCTTTGATAATAATGGTTGTCGCTATGATCTTGGTTGTTCGCTCGAACATCAAAGTACGTCGAACCGAACGTGAACTGCACAGCCAACGCGAGGCTGTGATTACACTCAACACAAAGTTACAGTCCATCAATGCCGATCTTTCCGGTGCCAACAATGAATTATCAAAAGCTAATCAATTCAAGATTCAACTCTTAGGTATGGCAGCGCATGATTTGCGTAATCCGCTCACCGGAATTCTTGGGCTTTCGATGATGATCAAAGATGGCGATACCAGCTATGATGACGCAAAAATTTTTGCCGAGCAAATTCATCAGTCCGGTACACGTATGTTCAAGCTCATCAAAGATTTGCTTGAATCAACCTCCATGGAATTACAGAATATTTCACTGGTTCTCTCTCCTCTCGATGCGGCACAACACACTGAAAACGTCTTGGAAGAACATCGTTCTATAGCGGCACAGAAACGCCAGAATTTACGATTCTCGTCCTTGGGACATTGCATGGTCAGAGCCGATAAAGACCGACTTCAGCAAGCATTAGAAAATATGATTTCCAACGCCATCAAGTACTCACCATACGATTCGGTGATTGATGTACAGGTTACGCGATGCGATGGACTCGCGCAAGAAGAAGATGAAGAAGATAAAATTTTACAGCATCGTATTCCGATGCCCCTCGTACGCATTGAAGTACGCGACCAAGGTCAAGGTCTCACCATTGAAGACCTTCATAAAATGTTTGGTATGTTTCAAAGACTAAGCGCAAAGCCAACGGGTGGGGAAAGTTCTACAGGCATTGGTCTGTTTATTGTGCATCATATCACCAAACTGCATGGTGGTGTTGTGTGGGCAGAAAGTGCCGGTAAAAACAAAGGTACTACCTTTATTCTTGAACTTCCTGCCTACGAAGAAGATACATTTGCATAATCACATCATAAAAAAGAGCGACAGAACAACACTTACCACAAGAGTTGCACGCCGACACTACCGAAAATGCCACGCTCTTGGTAGCCATCAAAAAGAAAAATTGTTTGATTGAGCAAATTATCGCCCCGCACGAACAAATGCACATTCGGCTTGAGTTTCCATGTTGCGGACAAGCGCAGATCAGCAAAGGAAGGTAGTCGATTGTAATTGAGAAATATACCTGGACCTATCAATGTCGTTCCTACTCGTTCACCCATATACTGGAACGACAATATCGTTGAAAATTCTTGCGACCACTCACGGCGGTACTCAGCATTGACAAGCAGTGTTGGTAAGTACGGCAACCCGGCAGAAAATCGTGATGTCGAAGTTTTTCCTGATTGAGACACCACAGATACATTCAGCGCATCATCAGACGAAAATTTCCATAGGAGTCCTGCTCGTACTTGCGTGATAGTAGCTTGGGGTACATCTGATTTGAATTCACCTGAATTTCTAAATGCTGTTCCCGGAGGAGCTACGCCAACTCCTCCTAGAAAGTATGTTTGATAGTAATCATAGTCTGTATAACCACCACCCAAAGTAAGTTGTAAATTCCGCGAAGGATGAAAAAGTAATTCCACATTGGTGCCAAGATTGACAGTTGGGGCAACCCAACTCCCACTATAAAGGACATCTCCCCTAAACGTTGCGTACGGATTGCTTCGTAGAACGTCAATCATAGATTTCTGCTCGACACCACGCCATACTTTTGCACGAAGCGTTATGGTTGGAGAGAAGCGCATCTCACCGGAAAAATCAATCTTCAAAAAATTGTTTTGTGTTGCTTCCGATGTACCGCCTAAAAATCTTCTACGCCAATCCCTAACGGTTTGATAGCCAGCAAAACCATCAATACTGAAGGATTCTGATTGCTGTGATAGGGTTATCAAAGCTTCAATTAAAGGGCATGATTGTGTAACAATGGTAGGATCATTGGATAATGTAAAGTTACCGGACTGCAATTGTACATTCACACGACCACCCAATCGCCATCCACCTCCCAACACAGTATTAGCACCAGCGAAGAGTGATCCTGCAAGCAATGTTTCGCTTTGTGTGTAAATCATTGGCAAAGAGGGAAAACCTACTCCTGTCGATATTCTCGGAACATTCGTTGTATCCGTATTCAAAAAACTCGCCTCCAACCGCGCGCCCATCTCGAAGTTGATGTTCTCATGCGTACCACTAGTCGTAATGCCCGCAGAAAAATCATTCCATGTTCGCTTCGGAGCAGAGTCGCCTACGGCAAAAAATTTATAGCTACTCGTATTGAATTTCACCCAACTTTCTGTTACGCTACCCCCAAAGAAGAAATACTTCTTGGGTGCAGTGTAGCGCGAGGTAATGTGTGCATAGCCCTGCATGAAGTCAGCATTCGTGCGATGCCCTTGGCTGTATGTGCCACCACCGGCAATATTCAGTTGAAAATCTCCCGGTGTAAAGCGCATTCCTGCATCAATCGATGGCGTGAAAAACATACCCACACTGCCACGCAAAAAACCATTGTACTCTTGCACCGGCAACGATTGCCCGGGCAATGCAATGATATTCGCCAAGCGAGGCGGTGTTTTCTCGATGCCATTGTATCGATCCAATTGTTCCGGCGACAGCTTTGCTTGTGCACGCGGAGCGCGCTTTGATCCGCCCGGTATATTCAACTCTGCCTTACCCTCGATAACAAATTCAGGTAGTTCCAAGGGCTTGGTACGCTCCTGCTTGGCAGAGTCTTGTCTGGCAGGACTTACCTGTGCTATGAGAGCAGATATACCGCAGAAAAAAACACTTAAAAGGAATGCAATGCGTGTCATAGTTTTTTTCAGAGAGAGAAAAGAGATAATCATCGATATACTAATTCCATTCGGCATTACTTTCGTCCTGCAATGCGCTTCAAACGGGCTTCGGCGGTTTGTCCGAATTCATCGCCGGAACGAAGCGTTTGCACCGTGCGATACATTTCGCGTGCCGAAGCAAAGTCTTTGATCTGCTCATAGCATTCACCGAGATTCAGGATTGCCAATGAATTCCAATCTTCAAACTGCCCATACTTTGTTTTGCTGATAAGCAGTGCTTCGATCGCTTGTTTATATTTCTTTTGCTTCACCCATGATTCACCGATGCGGTATTGCGACTCCGCGGCGAGATCATCGGTGCGCGTCAACAGTTTACCGAATTCGATTCGGGCAGTATCATACACTTCGATACTGCGATAGTACATCCCACGCCGAAACCGACTACGATCACCAAATTCTGTTCCGGCAAATTTTGTTGCAACACTATCGTACAAACGCATCGCCATAAGCGTGTCTTTGCGAACTTCACGGAGATATGCGCGCTCGAACAAAGCACGTGCCGACGATTCACCACGCGGATAGCGTATCGGTACCAAAGCGAAAAGCGAATCAGCGATCTGCAATTTGCCACTCTCACTCATCAAGGCGGCACTTTCCATGAGAGCAACTTCTGCAAGTGGCGACTGCGAAAAACGTGTTTGCACATCGGCAAACATTTTCATGCCACGTGCAGTATCACCCACAGCAACATAGCTCCGTGCAAGATTGAGCAATGCCTCTGCACTCTTGTCGCTATCAGTATTTTTCTTGAGGAAATCCTCAAACTCTGCAATGGCATTCGCGTAGTTGCGACCAACATAAAAGACATTCGCTTTTTTGAATTGTACATCGCGCGCCATATCAGAATTCGGGTTCAAGTTGATATACTTATCAGCAAGAGTTGTTGCTTCCGATTCACGCCCCAAGATCACCAAACAATCCTGCATGGCATTGACAGCACTCACAGCAATCGGTTGGGTTGGAAAATTGTCTGCCACCGTGCGATATGCTTTAATGGCATCCTCAAATTTTTCAGTGTTATAGTATGCATCGCCCAGCGTGTACCATATTTGGGGTAACACATTCGACTTGGGGAATCGCTCAGCAATGTCAATGAGTTTATTGATTGCCAATTCATAATTCTTCTGTTGGAATTGAATCCATGCCGCTGTGTAGAGCGCATCATCGGTCAATGATGACATCGGCTTACTCAAAGCAAAGTTTTGGAATTCCTGTATCGCCATATTGTAGTCGCCTGCACGATACAATGCCTGTCCCAACTGATATGCGCAATATTCTTGCAATTCTTGTTGCTCTTTCGATACGCCGCGTAGTCGTGCCGCTTGTCGATAGGCATCTGCCGAACCACGGTATTGCTTGATGAGATACAACCCATCACCCTTGCGAGCAAGTGCATCGAGAGCATAATCGCTTTGAGGAAATTCTCGCAGAAGTCGTGTGAAAGTAACTGCCGACTCCGCGAATCGCCGTGTGCGAAATTCAATCCAACCCAAACCATACAATGCTTCTTCGGTGCGATTCACATCCGTAGCACGCAATGTTGTACCATCAGCAAATTCTTTGATGTACTGTCGAAATGTTTGCTCGGCATTTTTGATGACATCAGCACGATAGTATGCCTCGCCCAACCAAAAAAGTGCTTCGCTTTTTTCAACTAAAGGATCTTGCACTGATTGCAATAATTGTACAATTGCTTCGCGATAGTTTTTGTTTTGCACTTGCGCAATCGCACGCTTGAGTTTTGCAGAAGCAATCTACCCCATCTTGTCGGGAAATTCTTTTTGCTCTGCTTTTTCTGCGCCTGTAATTGCACGGTCTAAGGTTTTCTCTGCGCTAGCATAATTTCCTGCATCACTTTGTACTGTCGCAAGCAAGAATAGCACACGTGCAGTCGTCGTCGGCTGACTTGCTTCACGGGTGCCGCGTTCAAGGATTTTTCGAGCATCATCAAGTTTGCCGTCTTCGTAGTGCATTTGCCCTAATTCGAGCAAGGCTTCTGCCACGAGCGGATAGGCAGAACGTACTGACAAACCTGACAATTCTTTGCGGGCTTCATCACGTCTGCCCAAGCGTTTGAGCGAGAGGGCATGATAGAGCTGTGCTTCGGCAAGTGTACGGTCTTGTTCACGAGTCTGCTCACCCTGATATGCATCTATCACTTGTTGAAAAGACTGCTCGGCAAGGACAAATGCCTCAGTAGCAAATTGTACAAACCCCAGTCCTGCACGCGCATTGGTTTGCAAAGCAGAATTCGGGTAGTTCGTTAGAAAACCTTGATAGCGGATACTGGCTTGTTGATATTTTCCTGCACTTGCCAGTGCTTCGGCAAGTACGAAATCATAGTACTCACGAATATCGCCGCAATAATCTTGTTCTTCATAAAGTGGAGTATTGTCCTTGCCCGAGGCTGTTGCTTCAGCAGGTTTTGTTCCTGCTATGCTGTTGGTGGATGCTTCCGGCTCATTGCCGGCAATGGTTTGCACAACGACTTCAGCTTGCGCAAGATCGCTGAGTGCCTCATTAGGTTTACGTTGGAGAATCGCATTTTGAGCTTTGCGAAGTAACGCATTGACAATGGTATTTCTCCGTGGATAACGACGGATAATCATTGCGTAAAAATCACTTGCCTTTTCGTAATCACCATTGACTTCTGCAATACGTGCTAACATCGTAAGAGCATCATCTGCAAGCGGCAAATCGGGGAATTCCTCTGCACACTGCGCAAATGCCTGTGCCGCTGATACATTTGCCCGCTGATGCAGGAGAACAATACCATCTTGAAAAAGCGCTTCTCCGATAATCGTACGGTATATCGAATCTGCGCGAACGCTATCATTGGCACGTGCTGAACGAATCGTTTCGGTGTACCATTGATGGGCAGCTTCGTAGTTCTTCGCTGTGTGCGCCATCCGTGCTTTCACACGATAGAGCAATGGCGTAAACGGAGAATTTGTGCGCTCGGCAAGAGCAGAGTCTAACACTTTGGTTGCTAATTCTAATTCTTGCGCGAGGATGAGACTTTGCACACGTACAAGAATCGGATGATCGCCATACGCTGTACGCCAAGGCAATTGTGCCGATCGGGCAATGCGCTCAGCAGACTGTGTAAGAAACTGAAATTGAGCTTCCTCAGCATTCATGCCCATGCGATAGGGCGAACCCTCAGGAAAAGGAATTAACTGTGCCGAGAGTGGAGCAGAAGACCATACTACACCCGCGACAACAAAGCTCAACCACCATGAGGAAGAAAATATATTACGCACCATCTGCACCATGTTTCTCACAAGATTCAATAAAATCATGAATGTTTTGCAACTGGTTTTACAAATACTGTACCAAGTCGTACGCAATTAACAATTGAACAGTTTTTATGCCTCATGAGAAGCAATTTTTATTTCCGGCGAAGTGGTTTTTAATTTGGTGGAAATGCTGTAATGTTGCGTCCTCAATTGCTGGTCTTTGTCTCATGTGTGTATGGAAATTCTCTATGCCGAACCGTAAAATTCTTCCGAAAGAACCAGCCAAGCAGCCTTTGGCATTACCTCAATCGCGCGCTGTTGAAAAAGTTTCTGCGACCAAACATCCTCCTCGTTCTGCCGATGCCCCGGTTGTGGGTATTATTATGGGAAGCGATTCTGATCTCTCCACTATGCGCAAAGCCGCTGAAATCTGCGAGGAATTCGGCGTACCTTTTGAAATGCGCGTAGTGTCTGCTCATCGCACCCCGGACGATATGGCAGATTATGGACGCACGGCGCATCAGCGAGGCATTCAAGTCATTAGTGCCGGAGCCGGTGGTGCGGCGCATTTGCCGGGTATGATTGCCGCACATTCGCCTTTGCCAGTTATTGGTGTTCCTATCGAAAGTAAATCCCTCGATGGTATGGATTCCTTGCTTTCTATTGTGCAAATGCCTGCCGGTGTTCCCGTAGCAACCGTTGCTATTGGGGGTGGAAAAAATGCCGGACTGCTTGCCGTGCAAATTCTTGCCACTTCGAATAAAGCACTCTTAGCACGCATGATTGCGTATAAATCGATTATGGCGGAAGAGTCCCGTAAAAAAAATGATCGCCTGTTGGAGCGCGCCATAACACGATAAAGTCCGCACGGTTGATTTTCTCTTTTGCCATGTTTTTTTTCGCATCATGACACATCATATCAAGATGTTCTCTGCCGCCGCGATACTTCGGTTCTGTCTTTTTGCCTTTGCCGTC
Organism: Ignavibacteria bacterium UBA4661; assembly: GCA_002405405.1. Taxonomy (GTDB): domain Bacteria; phylum Bacteroidota; class Ignavibacteria; order Kapaibacteriales; family UBA4661; genus UBA4661. The sequence goes on from DHLT01000035.1 coordinate 14,072, forward strand.
ATGATCGTCAGCTGTGGTGGAAAAAATGCCGCACCGACAACCTCAACAACGGTGCGTGTCGGATATTTGACCGTTACTTCGGGATTGCCCCTTTTTGTCGGTATTGAGCAAGGATATTTCAAAGAAGAAGGTATTACGATTGAATCGCAGTTATTTCAAACATCAAATCAACTCGCCGACGCACTCTTGGCGAATCGTATCGATATGGATGCGGGTACATCATCATTTGTCTTAGCAGGATTAGCACAGGAACCGGAACGGTTGAATCTCCTGCGTGTAGCACTCTGTATTGAGGTTGATTCTACACGTTGGATGTCACGATTAGTTGTTTCAGCGAACTCTCCGTGGAAAAGCATCGAAGACATTCGCACACAAAAAGAATCACTTATGATTGGTTGAATTCCGGGTATTGCTGTCAAAACATTTACCGGCATGTATTGCGAATCGTTAGGAGCATGGAGTGTACTACCGCAATTCACAGAATTGCCGCCACCCGCACAAATGGGGGCATTGATGGCAGGTTCAGTACAAGCCGTTATGGCATTAGAACCCATGGGTTCGATCCTGATTGCCGGTGGTCAGTGCCGCGAACTCG
>DHLT01000035.1:14723-20863 GCA_002405405.1 Ignavibacteria bacterium UBA4661
GACTCTGATGGCAGGTTCTGTACAAGCCGTGTTGGCATTAGTACCCATGGGTTCGATCCTGATTGCCGGTGGGCAGTGCCGCGAACTCGAGCGTGCGCCGATTGAACGACATGTTTTGGGAACATGGGCAGGTGGCTATTATTCGTTTGCTGAACCTTTTGTAACGAAGAATCCTGCACAAGCACAAGCCATACTGCGCGCCCTTGACAAAGCTGTGCGCTTTATTGAGCAATCGCCCGACTCTGCAAAACAGTATCTCAAGCAGTATGCCGCACTTACCAATGATGCCGCGCTTGCTTTGACACCGATTCCCTACTTTCGATTTCCTTCTGCATACACACACACAAACCTGTATCGCGTTGCCGATGTCTTAACACAAAAAGGTGTTCTGAAATCGACCGACATGAGTAAAATTCGTTTTCTTCAACGCGAGGGACAATAATCATGCGCGAACAAATCCGCATTTTTTTTACGGCATTAATGTTTTATACACGGATTCCCTGTCCGCCATGGGTCGATCATGATCCGAGCTATATCAACAAAGCCACGCGTTTTTTTCCGCTCATGGGATGGATTGTTGGAGGCATTGGTATTGCCGTGTTTTACGGAGCATCGTTTCTTGTGCCATACTCTGTGGCATTGTTCTGCTCAATGGTCGCAACAATTCTTGCGACGGGTGCATTTCATGAAGATGGCTTTGCCGACATCTGTGACGCTTTCGGTGGCGGCTGGACAAAAGAGCATATTCTCCGCATTATGAAAGACAGTCGGCTTGGTACGTTTGGTACGGTGGGTTTAATTGCAATCCTCGGAGGGAAATTTCTCCTTTTGAACGAACTTGTTCGGTATGGTTTTCCGGTATTGATGCTCATGATGCTCTCTGCTCATGCTCTGAGCCGCTTGCTTCCGGTAGTAATTATTTTTCATCATGTATATGCTCGTGAAAATGACGATGAATCTACCAAGATTGTTGCCAAACCCGTAGCGCAGACACTCTCGACAGGCGAGTTACTCACTGCAAGCATCTTTGCTCTCCTGCCATGTGTACTCTTGCTTACTGTTATGTCACGCCAGTATGAGACACCTGCTCTCGGTGTGTTTGTTGGAAGCAGCATTGTTATGGTGCTGTGGATTTATCACAAAAGCACACGGTACTTTGTACGGTGGATTGGCGGCTATACAGGCGATTGTTTAGGTGCTGTGCAACAAATCACCGAAGTTGCATTGTACTTGCTGTTTCTTGCCTTGTATCGTGTCATGGATCAGCTCTGATAGTCGCACGATTTTTCTGCACGATCTTCACGCCTACTCAATATGAATTTTACTCTTCTTCGTCATACAAAACCGGCTATTGCACCGGGAATATGCTATGGGCAGTCGGATATTGCCTGCTTGGAAACATTCCCCGATGAGGCACATACACTTGCGCAAAAACTTCTTGCCAATCCTCATTTACATGGCGCACCTATTTTGTCAAGTCCGCTGACACGATGTTCACGTTTGGCACAGTATCTTGGTTCAGTGCTGAATGCTCCACTGCTTCGCTTTGATGATCGCTTGAAAGAACTCAACTTCGGTGCTTGGGAAATGCAAGCATGGGATAGCATTGCACCCGATACGCTCTCCGCATGGATGGAGGGCTACATGCACATTGCCCCTCCCGATGGCGAAACCTACACCGAACTCTACAATCGCTGTGGTGATGCCATTATGGATTATGTCGAATCTTCTGCCAACACCGATGAGCATCATATCATTATCACTCATGCAGGTTGTATTCGTGCATTGCTTGCTCATGCAGGGGGATTTCATCCGGGCTTGTCCATTAATTTTGCCATTGGCTACGGCAGCATGACCGAGCTGAGCTACACACAAGGCAAGTGGAGTATCGGCTATGTTAATCGCTAACACCGCTCTCGTACGAAGTGTGAGTTATAGTATAAGACGATTGTTCGTATTCTTGCTCTGCTTTGCAATACCATCTATGGCGGGCATTGCACAAAGTACTCTCCCGTCTTGTGGCGGTATCGATACGGTTCTGTCTGTACGATGGGGAATAGGGCAGGACTTTGGGCGAGAATTTTTTCCACAGAACATCTATGGCTTTCCTGATACGAATGCACGTGCTGAAGCAGGGAGTGCCGATCCGCGTCAGATATGCTCCCTAGGGTTAGGCGGTGAAATCATTATTGGGTGGAAAAATGCCGTTCTTGTCAATCGTGCAGGAGCAGATTTCACGATATTCGAGAATGTCTTTCTCAAATTTGACAATCGACCATTTGCTGAACCGGCGCGCATTGCTGTGAGTAAAGATGGTGTGAATTTCATTGAATTTCCTTTTGATTCGCTTACTCTGCGAGGATGTGCGGGAGTATCGCCTACTATTGGCAATCGTCAGTCCTGCGACTCTCGCGTGAGTGGTGGTGATAGCTTTGATCTTGCTACCATTGGCATGGACTCCATTCGCTTTATTCGTATTCGCGATATATCGGCATGGCTCTTGTCGCGCACCAATCATCCGCTGTGGGATCCCACCATATCGGGTTTCGATCTCGATGCTGTGGTCGGTATCAATCTTCTTCCTGCACCGCGTATTGTTGCTTCTGTACGAACACAAACAATATCGACACAACCCGCACACACCTTTCGTCTGTGGACATCCGACAATGAACTTATCATCGATGAAACAAGTCCAACCGGTATACTCCCCACTCAACAGCCGATGATACTGGAGGTATATTCTGTGCATGGTGTGCGTCTGCTTCATCATGAAGACGTATCACGAGCATCCATGCGCTATGGGTTACAAGGATTATCGTCGGGCATGTACAATGCAATTCTTCGCGTGGGGAACACAATCTTTCGTCATTCATTTCTTGTTACGCGATGAATCGTTTTCTAACACGATACGACTCTTTCTTATCGCTCTTGCTTGCGCTTGCCCTGTGTCTATGCTCCTGTGAATCAACACCGATTCAACCCGAGCCAACGCCTGTTGTACTTGGACAAAATGGTGCCTATATTCTCTGCGAGGGACTGTGGCGACAAGATAATGCCACACTCTCACGCTACTCTGCGACGACGAATACGGTAACGAATGATGTCTTTACTCGTGTCAATACAGGTTTGCGACTCGGTGATACTGCTAATGATATGCTCATTGTGGGCGACACACTCTACATCGCTGTTTCCACCTCGAAAACTATCGAAGCTCTTCATATCAAAACAGGTCTATGGGTTGGTCGGATTCAATTGACAGGAAGACAAGAACCACGTTCCTTGGCATTGGTGAATGATACAACAATGGTCGTCAGCAATCTCAATGATGATTCATACAGCGAATTCAACCCCAAAACACTTACTCTACGCGTGGCGCGAGTTCCCGTAGGTCCTGCACCCGAAGGCATTACGGCAAGCGGTGATCGCATCTTTGTTGCCAATTCCGGTTATGGTGATTTTCGTGCCAATGAGCCGAAAGCAGGAACAATTTCCGTTATGCAGGCGCGTACACGCACAGAGTTGCAATCGCTCCCCGATCTGCCTAATGCTATCGAAGTGACTGTGCGTGGCACCATGCTGTACGCTCTGTATCGCAATCTTCCTTCGCTGAAAGATTCTTCGGGGAATCAGATACCGGGCGGTATCGTGGAATATGATCTTGCCTCGCTCCGTGAACTGCGCCGATGGCGTGTACGAGCAGGCGATATGCGCTTCTCTCGCAACCATGATTCCTTGTGGTTTCTGAATACGAGTGGTGCATGGCTCATTGGTCTTGCACAAAGTTCAGCACAACCGCGCTTGATGATACCACGCCCTACCAATGAAACATGGTATGGTATGGCAATTCATCCGCAGACTGGTGCTGTTTGGCTCTGTAATGCACGCAATTACCAAACCAATGGCGAAGTGATTCTCTATCAAAAAAGCAATGACACTTACACCATTCAACAGCGGTTTGATGTCGGATTAAACCCTAATACGATTGTGTTTTTTTAGGTGAAGAATGAAGAGTTCAAAGCTGTGAAGCCTTACCTTACCTTACCATGCTATAGTGTTGATTGTTTTGCTCAATGAGTTTTGCCAATGCTTCCTGACGGGAATTGACATGGAGTTTTTTGTAGATATTTTGAATATGCTTTTTAACGGTGGTTTCTGCAATATTCAATTGCTTTGCAAGATCGTATGCTGACATGTCTTTTGCCATCATCGAGAGGATTTCTGATTCGCGCTTTGAAAGTGCCACGATACCTTTTTTAATCATGGTCGGTGAAAATTGTTGAAAATGTTGTATCACCATACGAGCAATATCGCTACTCATAGGAGACTTACCTTGAATGACCTCATGAATCGCCGGTAAAAAGTTTTCGATTTGAATGGGCTTGTGTAAATAGCCCTGCGCACCGGCAACTAAAGCATCAAACACCACATCGTAACGTGCTACACCCGAAATAACCAATGTTGGTATGTCAATACCGATAGCTTGAAGCTTTTGCAAACACTGTACACCCGAAATACCACTGCGAAACTGTATATCCATGAGCATGATGTCGGGATGCTTGGCATCAGCTATCGATAGTACTTTCCATGCTTGTTCTGCTGAGGAGAACTCTCGAATGTCCCATCGTACGCTTCGATCAGCTATCAGCACCATTGCCATCGACTCGCGCAGAGCAACATCATCTTCGACAAGTGCAACCGAATGCTTGGGCAAAGTAGAATCATTTGCAAACATGGACACATATTGTTTTGACATGGCGACCTTCGCTTTCAGGAAAACATGATGACAAAAAAGAAAAATACCATGCTTATAGCAATCAACCCTTGCGTCATATTCACGCAAGGGTTGTCGCTATGTCGCATTATTTTGCAATCAAGAGTGGCTGAATAGTCGTCATACCTTGCTCATTGATAACACGTACCGTGTATGCTCCGGTCATCATACGCGACACATCCATCTTAACCATGCGATCTTTAAATCGTACTTCGGAGAGAACCTGCCCCAAGCCATTAATAATCTGTGCTTTCATCCAGCCCGGCTCCGTGCACTCAATCGTGAGTTCATCCGAAGCAGGGCTTGGTATCAAGCGGACAATGTTTTTGCGCTTGCTTTCTAATACCGGCAAGCGAAGCACCGAAAGCCCACCATTGCCACTGCATTCTGTCAGGTCAAAGCAATGACGCGAGGTGGTACTTAAGCCCGAAACAGGATTCGTTGCAGTTACATTCACACACAATTGTGCCGCGCCTGTTTGAATATTGACATTCGTACCTGAACCCAAAATGTTTCCAGCATCATCACGCCATGTGTATTCAACACCACAGGACAGATTAATAACACCATACGACAGCACAGCCCCACGGCAGGGACGGTCATTGACCATGCCAACAACAGGAGCGTCAGGTTGTGCGGGTGATACCGTAATAGAAAACGGTCGAATCGTACAGCCGTTACGTACAGCCGTGAGTTGACCCGATTGCGTAGCCGCAAAGACAATGCTACTGCCACTGCCTACGGCAACACCATTGAAATACCACACTGCATCGGATGCCGAAGTGTATTGATTAGCCGCGATGGAAAATGTATTCGGTTGCCCTGATACAATGCAAGACGGACCGCTAATCGTAATCTCAGGACTACACATCTGTCCCAAGTCTTTATGCCATGTTGGGGTCGTGCCACCGCACAGGCAACTACCTTTGTTGTAACCGCCGTAAACATAATCAGGATTATTTGCAATGGCGGTAAAACCACCAATTATGGTTATAGCCCGTAGTAGCAGACTGCTGAAAATTGTTGCTTGGGCAGAAATAATTGGATACGTTAAAGGTAGACTGGGTACACACCACCAGGGCGTTATGTTTATCATGTGGTCAATAATTTTTCCATATACACACCCCACGAGTGTTAGGTCTGATGCCAACACACCCGTATAATTACTTGCACACCAATACCCGATATCATGACTTTGGCAACAACTTACCAAATCTACCCATGTCGTACCGTAGCAAGGATGAAATAAAACGATCTGATTGATGCTGAGCCAACCGTCTCCAGCACCCCAACCCTCTCCCATAAACGCAGTAATGGGAGTACAGTGCATATCATGGATTAACTCAATACCACAGCCATTAGAATATGT
>DHLT01000035.1:20989-21308 GCA_002405405.1 Ignavibacteria bacterium UBA4661
TACCACAGCCATTAGAATATTGCTGTAGTGTTCCGGCAGTTTTTGGCTTTTGCTTTTTTTTGCCCTCATCAATGATTTTTTTACCCGCTGGTGTGTGCTGAAGCATTTGTAGTGCTGAATAATACCCGACTATAGTAGCCCATTTCAGCGACTCGTACTTGGTAGAATCGACCACTTGGATAGAGTACTTTGCTTGTGAGTCCTGCGATGTTTTGGTAGCGGGTATAAAGCGCAATGGTTCATCATTGATTTTGCGGTATGCCATATTGGCGAGGACTGTTTTGGTTTCTTTATCATACATGACAATGCGGATAATCGA
>DHLT01000067.1 GCA_002405405.1 Ignavibacteria bacterium UBA4661
AAACACGCTACCGTTAAAATTTTGAATGGGCGGGTGTAAAGAAGTAGATATTGCTCTCTTTGCACCCGCTCTTTTTTTGTGCATACGTACCATCTTGGCAATGATACACAAGCACTCTTGATCACAAGCACGAGAGAGAAGTTCACTCAATGGTGATTCGTTTATGTCCGCTGAAGGGCTTTGAAGCATTTAGTGCGCTTTTTCGTCGCGGGATAAAATTTTCTGCGGGCAGATTGTCCGCATTTTTTGTTTTTAGACCATTGGCGCGCAATGAGTCTGCTCATGTCATCTTGCCACCGACATTGGTGGTGCAGTATGGCGTTACAACAAAGCGGCGTACGCGCCCTGCGGTACTGCGTAATCGTATCAAACGTCTCTTGCGCGAGAGTGTGCGGAATACGTTTCGGCAATTTCCCTTGCGCTTGCAATCCAATAGCGAAGGTATTCGTGAAGCCCGTACGATTGAAATGATTCCCGTTATGGGGATTATCGTGTGGCAAGATATTCCTGAGCATCCGCAACGATTACACTTCAACGACGTACAAGCGGATATGGCAGTTCTGTACGAAAAAATTCTTCGTCATTGTAAATCAGATCAGTATCCTGCAGAACGTATGACGGCAGAGCAAGAGCGTATCAGTCGTAAAAATAAATCTCAAGTACGATGAGTATGATGGGGCTTATACGATACAGTGTCTTGGGAATAGTACAAGCGATACGATGGATATTCATTGCAATACTACGATTGTATAAAGGATTGATTTCGCCGCTTCTACCGCCTAATACCTGTCGCTTTACACCGACATGCTCGGAGTATATGATGCAGGCAATCGATATACATGGTGTTGTATTGGGAATATGGTTGGGGGTAAAGCGTATTGTACGATGTAATCCATGGTGGGGAAAGCATTCTTGCGGATATGATCCTGTGCCACCGGCAACAAAAAAAAGATTTTTACAAGGCAATGATTGAACAGAAATACGCCGACATACAGCATCGATAGCTTATCGTACTATGTACAGTCATGCGAGCATAACAACAACAGACCTGCTTTTCTCTCATACTTTTTTCATTCGATCATTTTTGTAACACTATGAGTAATAACGAAAATCGTCAGCCGCTTATTGGTTTTCTGTTAATCGGAGTGATTATCAGCGCGTGGATGTTCTGGCAAAGTACGCAAGCACCACCGCCACCGAAACCAGTACAAAAAACCGAACAAACAAAATCTGTGCAATCTGCTCCGACACCGCAAGAAAGCCAGATACAAGCTCAACAAGCTTTAGGAGCACTCGCTCCTCTGCAGAATGGTGCGGAAGAAATCATTACCGTCGAAACTGACTACACAACTGTTCAATTAACCTCGAAGGGTGCTTCTTTTCATCGTTGGTATTTGAAGCAGTTCAAATCATGGTTTGGCGGTGAAACACAGTTGATTCCGTACAATCCTCCGAATGGTCAGCCCCTCGGAGAATTTGGTGTAGTCTTTACATCAACCGAAAGCAAACAAGTTGATACACGATTGTTGAATTATCGTTTCGATCCGCAAACACCGCGTACAATCAAAGTGTCCGGCGATCAAACTGCAACAGTAGTGGCACGCTTATCATTACCTAATGGTGGTTCGATTGTTCGTACCTACACATTCCAAGGTAATAGCTATGCTGTTTCAGCGAAAGTACAACTCAACAATATGGCAGATATCATTGCTAATCGTCGCTATGAGCTTGTTTGGACGAATGGTGTGCAATATCAAGAGGGTAATAGTATTGATGAATCGAACTCAGCCAAGGCAATGATGTCGCTCGGTAGTTCGGTGGAAGAAATTGATGCTGCCAAATTTGATGAGCAGCCCAAAACAAATATGACAGGTTCGTTGGATTACATGGCAATCAAGACGAAGTACTTCGTAGCGTCAGTGATTCCGCAAGTAAAAAACAGCGAGTCGGCGGTTTATCTTGAAGGTCAGCGCATTGGTGCACCGCAAGAAGGTGCGTATGAAGTGTATTCGATGGCAGTCCGCCTGCCATATCGTGGACAGTCGCAAGAAGATGCTTTTACTGTTTATGTTGGTCCTATTGACTACGATATTCTGAAGCAGTACGGCATGCAAGCAGTCGTTGATTTTGGTTGGAAGTGGATTATTCGTCCGATTGGTGAATGGTTTATGTTGCCAGTATTTCAAGCAACATACAAAGTGATTCCAAACTATGGATTGGCAATTCTTCTCTTCACCTTGCTCATGAAAGTTTTGCTTCATCCGCTTTCGATTGGTCAATTGCAATCATCGATGAAAATGCAGTTACTTGCACCGGAGATTGAAAAAATCCGTAAACGTCACCCGGATGATATGCAAGCGCAACAGCAAGAAACGATGAAATTATATGGCGAGTATGGTATCAATCCTGCAGGCGGATGTCTGCCGCTACTGCTGCAAATGCCTATTCTGTACGCCCTGTGGGCAGTATTGTCTTCGGCAATCCAACTCCGCCAAATGCCTTTTGTCGGATGGATTACAGACTTGGCAACGCCGGATGTCTTGTACCGCTTGCCCTTCAAAATTCCTCTCTTTAATGTCGATATCATTTCGGGCTTGGCAATTGCGATGGGCTTGACCATGTTTGTGCAACAGAAACTTACCATTACCGATCCACGTCAAAAGGCAATGGTATATATGGTACCGGTCATGATGACTTTGAGTTTCTCAAATTTCCCCGCGGGTTTGAATTTGTATTACTTCCTTTTCAATCTTTTGGGGATTGCTCAACAGTTGTATCTCACGAAATTTTCAAAGAACAAGCTCACTCTTGCCGACCTGAAACGCATGCCCAAGAAAGAAGGTTGGTTTGCCAAGAAAATGCGCGAAGCTCAAGAACTTGCGGCGGCACAAGGACGGACATTGCCCGGGGATTCATCCAAATCGCATCCGTCGAAAAAGAAAAAATAAATAGTCTTCGATGTTTCTATACAAGCGTACAACAACAAACCCCATCAGTATCGACTGATGGGGTTTGTTCTTTTTTAGATAACAAGAGCATCACATGTCTTTTTCAGGTTTTTTTCTATTGTTATGATGACTATGTGTGCTCTTCCGATCTACCTGTGTGGGGATGGTAGAAGAGTCTGAATGCACAAACATAGAGCGTTGCCACTGTTTGGTATTATCGCGTGTCGAGGGCTTTGCAAAGATTGGATAAAAGACACGTTTCTGTTCTGCAGGAAGTGCAAGTGCCGAACCGATGTCATAACCACCGGGTCGCAAGGGTTGTCCTGCCATCAAGATGGTGCGTTGATTGCTGATAAAATGTTTTCCGGCATAGAGGTTTTGTAACCGTACTTGCATCATACGCTCTTGTTTGGTCGTCCGTGAATCAAGTAGAGAAGGTAACCGTATCGCATCCAATGGTACAGAATTTCCTGATGCTATTTCTGTTGAACTATGTGTCGAGTCAGTAATTCTTTTCGGTAGGAAAGCAAGCACTCGTGCAGGTACAGAATCATAAACCATAACCGGTGTGCCAAGTTGCAGCAGAGTATGCAATTGCTCGGCATCAGATTTTGCCATACGTAAACATCCATGAGATGATGGTCGTTTGCCCAAGAACCGATGATAACTTGTTCCGTCCAATCCGTGAAAGCCAACATTATAATGGAAACCAACCCACCAGTACATTTTAGCATTATTGAATTGTTTTGATACGGCTTCACGGTATTTGCTTTGTACCGAATAAATACCTGTGGGAGTGGCAATACCTTTTGCAACGCCTTTATTGCCTGATGATACAGGAAAACTTACGACTGAACCTGATCGCATGTGTACATGAACCATTTGTTCTGCCAGCGAGACCACTGCATAACGATCACCTTGAACATAGACCGTATCAAAGACCGGCGCAAAACGCAAATAGGACGCTACTACGGCACGATCCGTGTTCTGCAATTGTGCACAGAGAGGATATACAAAAGAGAACATGAGTACTGCAACGGCAGACCGTAATGTTGTTGATGATACCGCGGAGAATACTCGCAGAATCATGATGGAGAAACGGTTTGCACAAAAAGGCGGAATCACTTGAGGGGAGAAATATATCATAGAACAGAAAAGGAAATCCGCTACAAAAATACGCACCTGCCAAACACCAGCAAATGCGTACTTTTGCGTGCAGTATAATTGACAGTATTCCTATCATCATCGTTTCAATCACGTGGATAAATTTGTTGTTTATGGCGGGAAATCCCTGTCAGGTCGAATCTCTGTTTCCGGTGCTAAAAATGCTTCATTGGCATTGATCCCGGCAACATTACTTGCACCGGGTGTCTATACACTCTCTAATACTCCTAATCTCCGCGATATTTGGACACTCACGCGCCTCATGGGTGAAATGGGTGCCCATGCGGAACTCAATGGCAATGATTATTTCATCGATACGACCAATATCACATCGCATGAAGCACCCTACGAACATGTCAAAAAAATGCGTGCGTCGATCAATGTCTTGGGTCCGCTTGTTGCCCGTTATGGAAAAGCTAAAGTATCTCTTCCCGGTGGTTGCGCATGGGGTCCGCGTCCGGTGAATTTTCACTTGATGAGCATGGAGAAATTAGGTGCGCAGATTCAACTTGATGGCGGTTATATTCTTGCTGATGCCCCTCAGGGTTTGCATGGTGCAAAAATTCATTTTGATATTCCCAGTGTTGGTGCCACAGAAAATGCGCTTACAGCAGCAGTGTTGGCAAAAGGAACAACGCTTATCAGCAATGCAGCTGTTGAACCTGAAGTGACGGCATTAGCACGATTACTCGTGAAAATGGGTGCAAAAATCAATGGTATTGGCACAACACAATTAGAAATTGAAGGAGTGCATGAACTTAAATCCTGCAATGAGGAGACCATTTCCGACCGCATTGAAGCATGTACATACTTGATTGCGGCAGCAATTACTCGCGGTTCAATTACGTTGGAACGTACCAACCCGTACCACTATGCGGCAGTCATTGCCAAACTTGAAGAAAGCGGTTGCGAGATTGATGTTACTGCCGATACTGTAACACTGAGTATGAACCAAGCACCGCAACCCATTGATATGACAACAACTGTCTATCCGGGTTTTCCTACTGATGTGCAGGCACAATGGATGGCATATATGCTCTGCGCCGAAGGTAATACACGTTTGACGGATACAATTTATACGGATCGTTTTAAGCATGTTCCTGAACTCATGCGACTTGGTGCACATGTCGAAATGATGGATAATACAGCTTTGATTCATGGTGGTCGCCCTCTTAAAGGTGCAACAGTGATGTCCACCGATTTGCGCGCCAGCGCATCGTTGATTCTTGCGGCTCTTGTGGCTGAAGGACGCACTGATATTTTGCGTGTTTATCATATCGATCGTGGATATGAGTCCATCGAGAAAAAACTGCAGACACTGGGTGCCAGCATTCGCAGAGAACGTACCGAAGAATTTTAAAGGAAGAATGCATAGGCAAAAACAATGGAGTAGAGTATGTCTGCTCCATTGTTCATTTTAAATCAAAGTGTTTTTTGTCGAAGTATTTTTGAATGATAATGGAATGGTAGGTATGGCAATGAAGTCTTTATCAATACTGCAAAAATGTGCAAGTAGGTATTCCTTGTTGGGGCTATTGGTAGTATGTACTATGGCTTTTCTTGCTATGCCTGATAGCAAGCTCTCGGCAAAACCCAAGAAAAAGAAATCAGTAAAACTTCGTCAAACACCCGAACAAATTCGCGCAGAAGAGCGTGAATTGGTACGCCTCAGTCGTTCGATTACGACTTTGAAAAAAGATATTGCCAAAGCAGAAAAAACTGAAAAAAAACTCTCGACTAAATTGAATCTGTATCGCAGAAAAGGTGATGAATTGCGTACATCAATTGCGTTGTTAGAGCGAACAATTGATCGTACGGCAGATTCAATTCATACAACTCAACTCACGATTGCTGAAATCGAGAAACGCCTCGGTACGATGCAGCAAGAATATGCAAAGCTCTCGCAGGAAATGTATAAGCAGTCTGTGATCACTTCAGGTAATCAGGGTGACCAAGTCCGAAATACTAAGTATATGCAGGAGTTGACGGTCTCGGCAAATCAACTTGCAGGTGCATTAGCGCGTTTACATGATTCGTTGTCAGGCAAAAAAATGAACCTGACAACATTCTTGACAGTACAAGACAGAAACAAGGTGTTACAACAGCAACGTCATGAAGATTTAGAAAGTACGATTCAAAAAAATGAATCAACACTGGAGCAAGTCCGTGAAAACAAACAAGAAATGGTTCGCCAATTGAAGGAGAAAAATGAAGGTGCGAAAAAAGTGCAAGCGATGATTGATAATCTCATCGCCAAAGCACGCAAAGCAGAACAGCAAGCTGCTCGCCATCATGCAGATAAAGGGCGAGAACATGAGCGTGCGCAACCGAACAATAAGAAAGTATCGACAGAGCGGATTGTTGCCGGACATGATACACCACGAGAGGAAAAAAACGAACGACGAGCATCGCGCACTGATGATGAGACACCGACATCCGGTAAACAAGGATTTCATAAAAGAAGTCTGCCATGGCCTGTTGCCGGCAAAACCATCGTACAACCTTTTGGCGCATACACAAATAGCGCGACCAATACTCGTATGATCAATCCGGGTATTGGTATTAAGGCAACGCGCGGCACGGCAGTCGAAACAGTAGGCGATGGTGTTGTGTCGCTTGTCCATTGGTTACCGGGGTATGGATCGCTCGTTATTGTTGATCATCGCAACGGTTTTCGGACGGTATATGCAAATCTTTCCACTGTTCTTGTTACCTAAGGGCAAACACTCAAAAGTGGCGATACCGTCGGCAAAAGCGGTCGCTCAGTGGAAGGAGAGTATGTTCATTTCGAATTGTGGAGGCTGCGCGAAAAGCTTAACCCGAAAGAGTGTTTGAATTGAGCAATGGAGTGTCGAAAGGAAAGGAATGGCAGACAGTCAATAAGGCTAAAAACTGAGGACACCTGAGCAGCAGTTTCGATATGTGAGATTGAAAGTATTTAT
>DHLT01000233.1:0-668 GCA_002405405.1 Ignavibacteria bacterium UBA4661
GGCGTGCGCGATGCCTATATGACAGGGCGTGGATGAGTTTTGGTACGTGCTCGTGCAGCATTTGAGAAACAAAAAAAAGGTCGTGAAAGCATTGTTGTTACTGAGTTACCCTACCAAGTCAACAAAGCAAGTTTAATTGAAAAAATTGCCGATCTCGTGCGCGAGAAAAAGCTGGAAGACATCTCCGATATTCGTGATGAATCTGACCGTGAGGGTATGCGTATCGTCATTGATATCAAACGAGATGGAGAGCCAAGTGTTGTGTTGAATAATCTTTACAAACACACACAAATGCAAACAACTTTCGGCGTGATTATGTTGGCTCTTGTCAAAGGTCGTCCACGTGTTTTGCGCATTACCGAAACGCTCTCGCATTTCTTGGAATTTCGGAATGAAGTTGTGGTGCGTCGCACACGTTTTGAATTAGATCAAGCCGAACAGCGTGCTCATATTCTTGAAGGGTATATCATCGCGCTGGATAATATCGACGAGGTTATCAAAACTATTCGTGGCTCGAAAGATACTCCAACTGCAAGTAGTGAATTACAGCGCAAGTTTTCGCTTTCAGAAATTCAAGCACGTGCTATTCTCGATATGCGTTTACAGCGACTCACGGGTTTGGAGCGTGCAAAAATCGAGGAAGAATATCGTGAATTGCTCAAAACCAC
>DHLT01000233.1:810-6375 GCA_002405405.1 Ignavibacteria bacterium UBA4661
GCGTTTGCAGGGTATTCTCGAAAGCAAAAAATTACAGATGAAAGAAGTTGCAAAAGAACTCACAACCCTGCGCGATAAGTTCGGTGACAAACGCAGAACGGAAATCGTCTATAATGCAAAAGAGTTCAGTATAGAAGATATGATTGCCAATGAGGATGTGATTGTAACCATTACGCATCAGGGCTTTATTAAGCGTACTGCTCTTACCAACTATCGCCGACAAGGACGTGGCGGGCGCGGCGTTTCGGGCGCGGCTCATCGTGAAGAAGATTATGTTGAAATGATCTTTCAAGCCGCAACACACCATTATCTCATGTTCTTTACTGATCGTGGACGATGCTATCGCATCAAAGTATATGATGTTCCCGAAGGTGCACGTAATGCGCGTGGACGTTCGATTGCCAATCTTTTGCAGAAAGACAACAGCGAACGCATCACGGCAGTACTGCCCGTCAAAGATTTTGGTGATGATCGTTATATCATGATGACAACCAAAGAAGGAACAACGAAGAAAGTAGTTCTCTCAGAATTTGAGCGCGTGAACGTTAATGGTAAAATTGCGATTGATCTTGATGAAAAAGATCGTTTGATTGGTGTGCGTATTACCGATGGCACATGCGATGTGTTGATTGGAACAAAACTTGGTATGGCATGTCGTTTCCGCGAAACGGATGTTCGCGCCATGGGGCGCACCGCCGCCGGTGTACGTGGCATTGATTTACAGGATGGTGATGAAGTGGTTTCGATGGTTGCCGTTAAACGTGCCGATGCCAATCTTGTGATCGTTGGTGAAAAAGGATATGGCAAGCGCACCAGCATGGATGATTTCCGTTTGACGAAGCGCGGTGCAAAAGGTGTTATCTCCATGAATCTCACCGAGAAAACAGGCAATGTTGTTGCAATTATGGAAGTTAATGACACCGATGATTTGGTCGTCATGAGCACTGGCGGTATCGTCATTCGTCAAGCCGTCAAAGATGTTCGTGTAATTGGGCGCAATACACAAGGTGTTCGCTTGATTCGTCTCGATGAGGGTGATTCGATTGTAGATATCGCCGTCGTTACACGCGAGGAAGACGAGGATGTCGATGGTGAAGCATCAGGAGAATCAGCAACTGAAGCATAACAACATAACTTTTCTAGATAAAGAAAGGCAATTCTTGTAAGAGAATTGCCTTTTGTGTTTTGGAGAAGAGGTTGTAAAAATATCACTTCACGTGTCTATGCTGGCACATTTTTTTTGTCCATATTACTTCACACCACGTAACGCGACCCGTAGAACTACATAACCCGCAATACCTGATAGTAAAGATGCCCATAGAATCGCAATTTTGACAGTCGAAAGCGTTGCCATGTCAGTAAAGGATAATCCACCAACAAAAAGCGACATCGTAAAGCCAATACCGCATAGCCATGCAACACCCAACATTCCGCTCCACGTCATCCGATCGGGTAGTGCTGTGCCCATAAGACGATGCATAATCCACACTGCAAACATGATACCAAGAGGTTTCCCAAGAAACAAACCTGCAAGAATACCAAGGGAAACCGGTTGTTGTAAGCCTGCAAGAACATTGCCTTGAAGCACAACACCCGCATTGGCAAGAGCAAAGAGTGGTATAATGAGATAAGCATTGTAGGGCTCAAGAGTGTGTAGAAATTGAATAAGTGGTGGCTGTACACGGTTGCATGATGATTCTAATGCATGAACAATATCTTGTTCAAAAGATTGATCTTGTAGTGCGCACTCTTCGATATTACCCATGATCGTTTGTACTTCCTGAATAAAATCTTCGCGTCGAAGTGGTGCAGAAATCGGTACCATCATAGCAAGAATGACACCGGCAACGGTAGCATGAATACCGGAATGATGAATACAATACCACAAGAGAATTCCTAGCAAGGTGTAAGGAAGTGGCGACTGTACATCGCGCCTGTTGCAGTATGCTAAAGCCAGCAGGATAGGTACGGTTAAACCAAGATAGAGCACGGTGATCTGTTGCGAATAGAACAAAGCAATTACAACGACAGCACCCAAGTCATCAACAATTGCAAGAGCCGCAAGAAAAATTTTTGCACTCATAGGCACACGACTGCCAAGAAGCGTTAAAACACCGAGTGAAAACGCGATATCAGTTGCCGATGGAATTGCCCATCCACGTTCCGTTGGCAGATTGGTGTTGAAGAGATAAAACAGTAAGCCCGGGACAGCCATACCAAATACTGCGGCTACAATTGGCAGTAAAGCTGTACGCTTGTTAGATAATTCCCCGATAATGAGTTCGCGTTTGATTTCTGCCCCAACAACAAAAAAGAAAAGTACCATCACACCGTCATTGATAAAACTCAATAGCGAAAAACGCTCATCAATATTTCCAATCTGAATGGTTATCGGTGTGTCGAGCAGACGATAGTAGACAGCTGACCATGGAGAATTTGCCCATGCAAGTGCAAGACCTGTGCACAATATCAAGAGAACTCCGCTGAATGTCGAACTCTGCACAAATGCTTGGAAACTGCGCTGGATATTGACCACACGCAGTACAAAAGCGTGGGGTTGTTTTGGGGGTGTATTCAGTGTTATCATAATAGTTGGGAAATCACGAGATGGTTATCTGCAATAATTGTCAATAGGCACATTGCTTTGCTGACGTACGAGAGATGCTATCGCTCTGCAAGTAGAAAATATGTTTGCATGGTACCTTTACCTTTTACAGTAATAGTGCAACGCTCTTCAAAAATAAAACGATCACCTAATTGTTGGCGGAATGTTTCGGAAACATGAATTTTACCTGCTTCGCCGTGCGATTCCATGCGTGAAGCAGTATTCACGGCATCGCACCAAAGATCAAAGACGGGTTTTTTTTTCACCAATAACTCCGGCAACAACTTCACCTGCATGAATGCCGATACGTACTTGCAAGTATGACGATGTCTCGTTATCATTTGTTGGGGGCAAAGTGATGAGGGGTTGCAGATACTCCATGTAACACTGCATATCCAAAGCCGCACGTGCTATACGTTGTGCATGATCCGGCATAGTGTAAGGAGCACCGCCCACCATCATATACGCATCGCCAATCGTTTTAATTTTTTCGAGTTGATATGCCCCAGCGATACGATCAAATTCCGTAAAAATTTCATCGAGAATGCTGACCAATTGAATTGGTTCAACAACCGAAGAAAGTGCCGTAAATCCTTGAATGTCAGCAAAGAGAATAGACACATTGTTATAATATTCAGCAATACGCTCTTCACCCTGCATGAGGCGTGTAGCAATAGAGTGAGGAACAATGCTCATCAGAACATTTTTTACTTTGTCGCGCTCATCTTGTAAAGCAGAACGCATGATGGCGGTAAAATAATTCAGCCACAAAGTAACAAGAAACGATGCTATCAATCCCGTGAACACAAAGTCTGTGCGAATACTGCCATGAAAATACAAGCTACTTGCACAAGTAATAAGTTCCGATGCAATAACTGAGAGAATGAGATAATGTATACCTCGCAGATTTTGTAGTACGGAAAGTGTTTTACCGAACATGGGATGAACTGGAGAAGGCAAAAAATATGATGAGCGGTAGAATGTACGCAAAAACAAAAAGAGAAGTTACATAATGTCAACTTCTCTTCTTGCTTATATCGATGGTATTATCAACGTGTAATTTATGCCATGATTGCTTGCTGTGTTTTGGGTGCTTTATCAAACTGTACCGATACGAGGCGCGATACACCTTCTTCTTCCATCGTAACGCCATACATAGTATCTGCTGCTTCCATGGTACGTTTGTTATGGGTAATCATGATGAATTGCGTATTCTGACTAAACTCACGAATCAATCGTACGTATCGATCAACATTAGCGTCGTCAAGCGGTGCATCAACCTCGTCAAGAATACAGAAAGGACTTGGTTTTACTAAGTAAATCGCAAAGAGTAGTGCAATAGCGGTCAGTGTTTTTTCGCCACCCGAAAGCATTTCCACCGAATGCGGACGTTTGCCACGAGGTTTCGCCATAATATTAACATGTGCCTCAAGCGGGTCGCCATCTTCAAGAGTTAAGTCAGATTCATCACCCGGCTCGAAAAGTGTTTTGAAGATACGGTTGAAGTTCGTGCGAATAAGCTCGAATGTTTCGGTGAATTTCGCTTTGGCAGTAGCATTAATTTCATCGATGGTCTGCCGAATGGTTCGGTCAGCTTCTTGCAGATCGCGAAACTGTCTTTCCAAAAATTGCGGGCGCTCGCTTTCGCGTTGATATTCTTCAAGAGCCAGCAGATTGACCGCGCCCATACTGGACAATTCCTGTTTAAGCTTTTTTACGCGCTCGCGTGCACTATCAACTTCGACTGTCTCTTCGCCCGAACTTAACTTGGTTAAAAGTTCCTCTGCATGGGCTTGAGCACGGGCTTCAGCGGCTTTACGTTCTTGCTCAATACGCTCTGTCTCGATGCGCTCTTGTTTTTCTTGCTCGCGTTGGGCTTTCAAGGCAAGAATTTCTTCGTCGGTCATCCCTGAGTAATCGTCGGGCGCATCATAGCTTTCTATGCTTGCTGTGTCACTTGCTGAAGCGGGTTGTTCAAGTGTTGATGCTTCAGTGGAGTCATCCAAAACAAGTTCTTCGCCATCAAAATCTTCGTCGAGTGGGTCGTCCAGATTTTCTTCGCCGGCATCAATACGCCGTTGCAATTCACGAGCGGCGGACACTAAATCCAATTCATAATCTTCTTTGGCTTTACGCGTGCAGGCATGAAGACGATTATTGAGATCGCTGAGCTGTAATTGCAAGCCATGCAGAGTATTCTGCACATCATCGTATTGTTTGCGATGACCGCGAAATGTATCTGCTTCGGCTTGTACGGTTTTACGGAGTGTAGTTTGCTCTTCGAGAATATCATTGCGTAGTACTTCTGCTTCTTGTACTGCCTTAGCACTTGTAGAGACCTTCTCAATCAATTCACTGCTATTGTCTCGCAGTTGCTCGATTTCAGTAGTTGCACGCTCAATTTCTTGTGTGCGTTGTTCAATACGCCGACCGGATTGGACGCGGTCATTATTCAGACGCAGAAGTTCTTGCTCAATGCTTTGTACATCGTTGCGAACTTGTTGCAGGCGCAATTCTTGTGTGCGGAATTGCTCTGACAATTGTTGTAAATGGAGCTCCGCTTCGCGCAGAGATTTCTGGGCTTCTGCGGCAGAGCGTTCAGCAAATTCTTTTTTGTCATGCAACTCTTCAATCATGGTTTGCGCACTTAAGCCGGCTTGTTCAGTGCGAAGAATATCGTCACCAAAGCGAGCAATATCGTTGCGGGCATTTTCGATAGTTTGTTGTAAAGATTGCTTGCGGTACTCTACTTGTGCTACTGATTGCTGATGGCGAGAGCGTTCGCTTTCAATCGAACGAATTGCATTGGCATATACCGATACATTGATATTACGATATTCCTGTGAGCATTGTGCCAAGCGGTTGCGGAGTGTTTGCAGTTCTGCTTGCAAGTGCTCAATTTCGGTATGCAAGCGAGTGATTTCGTCGCGTTTGCCAATAAATGCGCCTTCAGTTTTTGT
>DHLT01000097.1 GCA_002405405.1 Ignavibacteria bacterium UBA4661
ATCGATTCGGTGTATTTTCGCGATCTGTATTGGAAAAATGTGTGATTAAAAACAATTACACATGCTAGTTGGTGTTCATTTGCACTCCAAGTACACAGTTTTCTCAAGTCAATTCATTGTTTTTATTTTTCGTATAGTTATGACGGTCATGGCAGAAGAAACAACACTCGATACACAGCAAGAATACAATCCATTGAAGCGCATGATCAGCGAAAAAAAATTACACAATATGCGATAAGTGCATTAATTGCTATTATCGTTGTTGTAGGGGGTGCGTACATTTACCTGAGTAATAAAAAAGAAGATGCCAAAAAAGCAGCATTACAACTTGCTCGTGTTCGTCCATATTACGATATGCGCGATTTCGCTCGTGCGCTTGATGGGGTGACGGATCGTACCGTACGTGGCGAGCAAATTGTAGGTCTCAAGTATATTGCTGATACCTATAGTAATGTTGAGCCAGGAAAAGTAGCTGCATTGCTTGCAGGACAAGCATTGGTTAACTTGGATAAGTATCAGGACGCGCAGAGATATTTTGATATTGCTACTAGTGCCGATGCCGGGCTTATTCAGGCAGGTGCTTATGCAGGACTTGGAGCTATTGCGTCACAAGCAAATAATTTTGCCGAAGCTGCAAAGCAGTATGAGCAGGCGGCAACCATTGCTAAAGGATTAATTGAAGATGAACAGTACCAACTTTATGCTGCTATGATGTATGAAAAAGCAGGTAACAAAGAGCAAGCAATTAAATTCTATCGTGCTATTGTCGCACAAAATGAATTTGCCGATATTGCTAATGAAGCGAAAGCTGGTATTATTCGTTTAGGTGAAAACATCCAATAAAAACACGCAGAGTAAAAAAATAACAAAGCAAAGTAAGCGCGAGTAGGATATTCTCTGCTCGCGCTTACTTTGTTATACAAGATGGTATTGTTTCTATGATGCAATAATATAATGTTAGGCAGAATCAAAAGTGTAATGTGTGATGATATTTAGTTTTGTACGATATTATTCTTATAGATGTGTGTAAATTCTTACATTGCTTGTTCAATTGAGGTTCTGCAAATTAAGTACGAAATCACTTTTCGTTTCTCCATACTCACTGATGACATTACGAAGTCAGGATACAAAAAAACATTCAACACATTCTGTGTTGCACGTGCTCTGTATTGATATAGATGCGGAGCTAGGGGATGTTGTACAGCACCGTATGAATGAATCCGGTATTATGACTCAAGTGGTTGTCGTGCACAATTTGAGTACACTAGTCGAGCAATTGGAGACTATTCGACCTGATGTAGTACTGTCTGCAATGAGTTTGGCAGATTGTCAAATCAAGGATATTCTACACACAATACGATTCAAATATCCTCTGGTACCAATTCTTCTGATTCCTGCTGAAAGCTCGCCTGCTATCACAGAAGCACTGCGACTTGGTGCTGATGATTATGTTTTACGAAGTCGTTTGCAGCGATTGCCTTATGCGATTCAACTTGCGTCGGAAAAAAAGCAGATCGAAGGTGAGAAGCGCCACATCGAGCAAGAACTTGCGGTAAATAAAGAGCTATATCGTGTAGTCATGGATAATTCGCCGGATATTACGTCGATAATGCTTAAAGATGGTACGGTAAGCTACACTAATAAAGCATTTGCCAAAGTACTACACATAAAGCATGTCCCCTCGCCATATCCGGGCTCACGTTTCCCGAGTCTTTCGATTGCTGACTTTATTGCTCCACATGATATTGAAGAATTTATTACGGTATTTCAGGAAGTACTGCATAGTGGGGATTCACATGATATTGTTATACGTTGTATTGCTGCTGATGGTACACTCGTTTATGTAGAATCGAGGCTAGAAAGAATTACAACTGAGCACAAAACATTTGCAGTGATTATTGTGTCGCGTGATATTACGCAACGCTATACGCAAGAGCAAGAATTGCGAAGACTTAAAGATGAATTAGAAAACAGAGTACAACAGCAACGTCTAGCTGTAGAAGAAAGCGAGGAACAGTTAGACCTACAAGTACAAGAACGAGAAGAAGCAGAGCGCCATATTAAGATTGCATATAGTATTATCAATCAAGCTAATGATGCAATGATCCTGTTTTCTTCACAGGGAAAAGTGCTTTTCATGAATGATGTTGCAGCAACTTCACTCGGTTATACATGGAGTGAAATACAAGCATTAAAACCCCATGAAATTTGTCAAGAAATTTCATCTGAAGCTGAATGGCGACTTTTTCGACATCGTTTGTACCAACAAACAACAACTATTACTGAGGTGCATTATCTCAGAAGTGATCGTGAATATATGCCTGTTGAAATCACGGCAAAAATTATTCGAGTACAAAGTGAAAACTTTATTCTTGTTGTGGGGTATGATTTATCCGAGCGGCGAAAACATGAGCGTGAGTTGCGCATGGCGTATAATCTTATCAATCAGAGTCATGACGGAATCATTGTATCAGAACTCAATGGGCGTATTATTTCAACTAATCGGGTTATCCAACAAGAAACCGGGTATTCCGAAGAAGAATTGCGTAACATACGATTTACAGACCTCGATTTACAGGTTAATGTTGAGGCAGATTCGTTGAAACGAAATACACGTATGCTATTACGCAAAGGGAAAATTTTGACAGAAACAGTTTTTCGTCGGCGGGATGGTACGGTGTTTCCGGTAGAAATAAGCTCCACACTTATTCTACATGATAATCAGCGCTATCTTGTGTCTGTCATGCGAGATATTTCGCAGAGAAAAGAGTTGGAGCGGCAAGTACAGCGCACACAGCAATTGTATGCAGAAATTTCTAATAGCTATCCCAATGGTATTGTCCTTGTCTTCGATCCGCAATTTCTTTGTCAGTATGCCGGTGGTCAGGATTTTCGCGTTCTGGGTAGTTCTCCTGATGATATTATTGGTCATACACTATTTGATATTTTTCCACCTCGTGTAGCTGATTTTATGATGATGTCGCTTGAGCCGACATTGCAAGGGCAACAAGTAAGTTTTGAGATGCGTTTGACGGGTAATGACTACGTCTTCAATGCGGTACCTTTGTACGATTCTTTTGGTAGTATTACGCAGATTTTGGCTGTTTCGCAAAACATTACTGAACGTAAACGAGCTGAAGAGTTAGTACGTCAGCAAAGTGCAGTTTTCAATGAAATTCTAAATAATATACCCATCGGTATTTTTATCAAGAATCTTGCAGGCAAATATCTCGTCTTCAACAACTACGCTGCGAATCTTGTTGGTAAATCTGCACAGGATATTATAGGACAAGATTCTTCGTTTATATACGATGGACTTGTGCTAGAAGATATGCAGACAATGGATATGCAGGCACTTCGAGCTGATGGTGAGCCTGTAACGCATGAGTATCGTTTTAATGTCAATAACTCAGAAAGCCATTTTATTAATGGTGCGCAATTGGTGCAATTACCTGAGGAAGGATCAGCAATTTTGGGATATTCTGTTGACATTACTCCAATTAAGCAAGCGCAAAAACAAATCGAAAATCAGCAAAAATTTATTCGGAACGTCATCGATACTAGCCCAAATCTTATTTATGTAAAAAATGCTGACGGTGTGTACCTACTGGTCAATCGCACGATGTCGTTGCTCTTTGGTAAAGTACCCTCAGAGATTGAGAATAAAGCGATACAAGATTTTGAGCCTCGTCTTGTAGGGAAAGAATATTTCCGAGCAGCCGAAATGCTTGCATTTGAAACGAAACAGATAGTTCGTCAGGAAGAGTTGATTAGTACATACAATACACGTCGTATGTATGTCGATATTTCACTGATTCCACTGGATACAGAAATCTTCCCCACATTACTCGGCGTCGGTACTGATATTACAGCACGTAAAAGTGCTGAAGATGAAATGCGTTCCGCTTTAGAAAAAGAACGAGAAGTAGGAGAGTTAAAATCTCGTTTTGTTACGATGGTGTCGCATGAGTTTCGAACACCGCTTACGAGTATTCGTTCGTCTGCAGAACTGCTCATGCGTTTCAAAGACCGCCTTGATACCGAGAAACGTGACAGTTATCTTAAGAGTATCGACAACAGCGTCGTGCGGATGACCCAAATGATGGAAGATGTTTTGTTCATCAGTAAAGCCGAACAAGCAGTGCTTGCTTTCAAACCGGATCTTACGAATGTACGTGACATATTGACTGTTATTGTTACTGAGTTACAATGGTCTTTTGAGAAAGCTTCTGAGCGAATACGTATATCTATCGCAGAGGATTTTCCTACTTTTGCAATCTTGGATATAGGGTTATTACGTCATATACTTACCAATCTTTTGTCGAATGCACTAAAGTATTCGCCATTGACATCTGCTGTTGATATAGAAATCACACTTTTACCCGTACTTTCGGAAAAAGTGTCTCACGACAACACAGATGATGACCAACGTCATGATATTGAGTTTGTGATTCGTGATTATGGTATCGGTATTCCGTTGGAGGATCAAGGAAAAATGTTTGAATCATTCCATCGAGCATCGAATATCGGTAATATACCCGGTACCGGTTTAGGTATGGTTATCGTTAAACGTTCGGTAGAGGCTCATGGTGGGTCGATAACATTTGAAAGTATTCAGAACGAGGGTACAACATTTACCGTTCGAATACCTTTTCTTTCGCAAAATCAACAGTCTTAATGTGAGTAAGCAAAATTCTTTCTTATAGGTTTTATGGGCAAAATTTTAGTCATAGAAGATGATAGTGTCATACGCGATCGAGTTGTCGATTTTCTTTCACTGATTATGGATGGATATGATGTTTTAAGTGCAGAGAATGGACTGCTTGGCAGTGCTATGGCATAGGAACAATCACCTGACCTCATTATCTCAGATGTGATGATGCCGGAGAAAAATGGTTTCGAAGTCTTGGAGGCAATGCGAGCATATCCTCCCACCTCGACAATCCCATTTTTGTTTTTGACAGCGCGTACAGACAAA
>DHLT01000116.1 GCA_002405405.1 Ignavibacteria bacterium UBA4661
CTGGACCGAAAATACGTGTCGCTTTTGGTTCACCTTGATTATTCAGCAAAACTGCTGCGTTTTCATCGAAGCGGATATACGACCCATCTTTTCGACGAATTTCTTTTTTCGTTCGAACAATGACGGCTTTTGATTTATCACCTTTTTTTACTCCTGCATTAGGAATGGCATCTTTTACCGAAACAACCACAATATCACCGACACCGGCATAGCGTTTTTCGTGTCCACCCAAAATGCGAATTACTCGAACTCGTCGTGCGCCGGAGTTATCCGCAACTACGAGATTTGTTTCTTCTTGAATCATTGACGTACCTCTTTTTGCGTAATGTATTACTTAGCGCGTTCAACTATCTCAACCAATCTCCAGCGTTTGCGAGCACTGAGCGGGCGTGTTTCCATAATTCGAACTACATCGCCTACATTGCAGGCGTTTTCCTCATCATGCGCCATATATTTTTTGGTACGCTTAAAGTATTTTTTATACAGTTTATGCGCTACCTGACGCTCCTCAGCAACGATAATCGTTTTATCAGCTTTGTTTGATACAACTTTGCCGATACGCACTTTACGTCTGCCACGTTCCTCTGTTGTTACTTGTGTTTCCATGACGGTTGTACCCTTAATTATGCAGTTTCGCGCTCACGTATAATTGTTTTAATCCGAGCTATATCTTTTCTCAGCGTACGAATATTCGTTGTGCTTTGCAATTCACCAAGTGTCTGCTGGAAGCGAAGATTTACCAAGGTCTCTTCGGCATCTCGCAATGCCATCGCCAACTCCTCAATCGTAATCTTCCGCAGATCAGTCGCCTTACGCGCTTTCATAATTACCCTTGAAAATCAATACGTGTTACAAACTTCGTTTTGATCGGCAACTTGTTTGAAGCTAAACGCATTTCCTCGACCGCTTTCTCTTTACTTACTCCATCAACCTCAAACATGATACGACCAGGGCGAATGACTGAAACCCAAAATTCTGGACTTCCTTTACCGCTACCCATACGCGTTTCTGCTGGTTTCTTTGTAATTGATTTATCGGGGAAAATCCGAATCCATACTTTACCGTCACGACGCAAGTAGCGGTTGATCGCAATACGCGCCGATTCGATCTGACGATTGGTTATCCAACCTGGCTCCATCGCTTTCAAACCAAATGTACCGAACGCAACTTGCGAGCCACGATAAGCTTTGCCGCGCATACGTCCACGTTGCGGTTTGCGATATTTTACTCGTTTTGGGATTAACATTGGTATTTCTCTCGCTTAAATTCTAAAGACTATTACTTTCCGCGTTTTTCTGTCTTTGGAGCATCTTGATACAGCTGAGCTGTACCGATGATCTCACCAAGACAAATCCAAACTTTCACACCGATGGCACCATAGATCGTTTGCGCAGTTGCTTGTGCATAATCAATGTTTGCACGCAGTGTATGAAGTGGCACACGCCCTTCACGATACTGCTCAGTGCGCGCAATGTCCGCACCACCAATCCTACCGGCACACATAACCCGAATACCTTCAGCACCCATACGCATCGTTGCAGAAACCGCCTGTTTCATCGCGCGACGATACGAAATCCGTCCTTCAATTTGTTGGGCTACTGCATCAGCAACCAATTGCGCATCTAACTCAGGGCGTTTGATTTCATTTATAAGAATTTTTACTTCTTTATCTGTCACTTTGCGCAATTCTTCTTCAAGCTGAGCAATTTCTTTTCCTGAACGACCAATGACAACACCGGGGCGTGAAGTCTTGATTGTAAGACGAATTTGTTTTGCTGTACGCTCAACGATAATTTTTGCAACGCCAGCTTTCGACAGACGCTTTTGAAGATACTTTCGCACCTCCATATCTTCCGACAATTTTGAAGCAAAATTTCGACTTTCGTACCAATTGGCATCCCATGGACGAATAATGCCAAGTCTCAGACCTATAGGATTAACTTTCTGACCCAAGATTCACGCTCCTTAATTCAGTGTTGACACAACAATGGTAATATGATTTGTCCGCTTACGAATGCGATATGCACGTCCCATTGGAGCAGGACTAATACGTTTGAGAACCGGACCCTGATTGACAAAAGCATCTTTAATAAATGCCTCTGCGGTACTAATCCCAAGATTATTGTTATTATCCAAGTTTGCGAATGCTGAACTCAACACACGACTTGCATCACGTGCAGCACGCTTTGGAGAGAACTTAAGAATTGCCATTGCTTGATCAACGCGTTTACCACGAATCATATCAATAACAAGGCGCATTTTTCTGGGCGAACCCGGTAAGAATCGTTTTGTTGCTTTAGCTTCCATTGTATATCCTTATCTACCCGTTTTTTGATCTTTACGATGTCCAGCATGACCGCGATATGTCCGTGTTGGGGCAAACTCACCGAGTTTGTGACCTACCATATTTTCCGTTACATAAACTGGAATAAACTTATTACCATTATGTACCGCAAATGTATGACCAACAAATGAGGGAGCAATCATTGATGCTCGCGACCATGTTTTAATTACTTTCTTCTGATTAGCAACATTTAAGGAGTCAACCTTTTTTGACAGCTTGATACTGATAAATGGTCCTTTTTTTAGAGAACGAGCCATTAATTTACCTCCTTATTTTACTCTTCTACGAAGAATGTACTTATCTGACTGATTACGTTTCTTACGTGTCTTTAAACCTTTAGCCAATTGACCCCACGGTGAGCGAGGATGCAAACGACCACCACCCGATTTTGACTTCCCTTCACCACCACCCATTGGGTGATCGATCGGATTCATTGCCATACCACGTGTTTGAGGACGAACACCAAACCACCGCATTCTGCCGGCTTTACCATAAGACACATTTTCGTGATCACTGTTGCCAACAACTCCAATAGTTGCTAAACAGTTTACTGGTACAACTCGTACTTCACTTGAAGGTAATTTGATTTGAGCATACTTCTCGTCGCGTGCAACAAGTTGCACGGATGAACCTGCCGTGCGAGCAATTTGCCCACCTTTACCAGGCTTCATCTCAACATTGTGTATGAATGCGCCGACGGGAATTTTTGCTAAAGGTAGCGTATTCCCATCTCGAATTTCTGCAGTTGCAGAACTTTGCAATACATCACCAACTTTGATTCCGCCGGGAGCAAGGATATAACGCTTCTCTCCGTCTGCATAGCTCAGCAATGCGATGCGGCACGAACGATTTGGATCATATTCAATTGATACTACTGTTGCATCAATATCAAATTTGTTCCGCTTAAAATCAATAACGCGATAGCGGCGTTTATGCCCTCCACCTCTGTGACGCGATGTAATGCGTCCGGTGTTGTTACGACCACCTGTTTTCTTTAAGGTTTGAACAAGTGATTTTTCGGGTACCGACTTTGTTATCTCATCAAAGGTTGGAACAGAATAAAAGCGAGTGCCTGGTGTAATCGGCTTTAATTTTCTGATACCCATAATTAACTTTATAAATTTTCAATTAACGACTATTGCTTACGACTCTTACCGATGAATACCAGTAAACAGATTACTCACCACCCATATCGAAGATGTCAATAGTTTGACCTGGCTTCAATACGATATATGCTTTTTTTGTTGCTGCAAATGAACCTGACATACGTCCTTTACGTGTAAACTGCTCTTTGCCACGAGGTTTCGAGTGAACAGTACGTACATCTACAACATTTACACCAAACTGCTTTTCAATTGCTTTACGGATTTGAATCTTATTCGCCGACACACTCACTTCGAATGTATAGCAAGCATTCTCTCCAAGCTTTGACGCTTTTTCACTTAGAATTGGGCGTTTCAATACTGACAACATGATTTCTTACCTTATCCCTCAAATGAATGTACAATCGTATCTACAGCACTGCGATGCAACAAGATTTTTTTGCTACCAAGTACATGGTATGCAGAAACTTTATCGGCGATCATAGTTGTCAGTTTATCGATGTTTCGACTTGACAAGAGTACCGTATCATTACTGGTCGGAACCAATTGCAACACTTTTTCGCCTGACAAACCTAAATTTTTGAGTATTGCTGCAACTTGCTTTGTCTTAATCGAGGAAAGATTTAAATCTTCAACAACGATAATTGCATTTTCACGAGCGCGAAGAGAAAAGGCAGACTTACGAGCTAAACGGCGCATCTTCTTGGTCAATTCAACTCTATACTTGTGGGGACGGGGACCAAAAACAGTACCTCCGCCAACCCAAACAGGCGAACGCGAGCTACCCGAACGCGCTGTACCACGACCTTTCTGTTTCCAAGGCTTTTTACCGCCACCAGAAACCTCCCAACGCTCTTTTGTTTTATGCGTACCTTGACGCTGATGCGCCAAATACGATTTTACAGCCAAGTACATAGCGTGCTCGTGAGGTTCAACATTAAACACACTATCCGGCAACTCTACCTGACCACTCTTTTTGCCATCTTGAGAATACACATCAACCAACATTTCTGAACCTCTTACAGCTTTTCGATTTCAACAATTGAATTAGGAGCACCTGGAATGCTACCTTTCACCAAAATCAAGTTTGACTCAGGCAAAACTTGCAATACCTGCAGATTTCGCACTGTTCTTTGCACACCGCCCATTCGACCTGCCATGCGTGTACCCTTGAATACGCGAGAAGGGAATGATGACCCTCCAATGGAACCCGGAGCACGAACACGATCTGACTGACCGTGCGGAGTCGAACCAACCCCACCGAAGTGGTGGCGTTTTACGACACCTTGAAAACCACGACCCTTTGATGTACCAGTAACTTTCACTTTATCTCCAACGATAAATTCCGTTACATCTAGTACATCACCAATTTTTACACTTTTTTTAGCAAGAGAACGAAACTCTCTCAAGTGCTTTGTAAAAGGAACATTTGCTTTTGCAAACTGACCGGCAACCGGTTTTGTTACCTTACGCGCTTCTTGAGATTGAAAACCGACTAATACTGCGGTATATCCATCTTTCTCTTTTGTTCTAACATTGACAACAGGACATGGTCCGGCTTCAATTACTGTACACGGTACAAATTCACCATTGTCGGTAAAGATGCTTGTCATTCCGATTTTTCTACCTAATAATGCGCTCATTGCGTCAATTCTCCTTCGAATTCCTAATCTTAGACTTTAATCTCTACATCAACACCGGCAGGAAGCTCTAACCGCATCAGCGAGTCTACAGTTTTAGGTGTAGAGTTCAGAATATCAATCAATCGTTTATGAGTGCGGGACTCAAATTGTTCACGAGATTTCTTATCTACGTGCGGCGAACGCAATACCGTATAAATTTCTTTTTCGGTAGGCAGAGGGATTGGTCCAGAAATCACAGCACCGGTTTGCTTAACTGTACGAATGATTCTTTCTGCCGACTTATCAATCAAATTATGGTCGTACGATTTTAGTTTAATACGAATTTTATTTCTACTCACAGCCGATTCTCCGACAGATTTGGCAAACTTATTTTACATACAAAAGGGGCAGGGGGAAATCCCCCGCCCCTTTGTAGTATATTATGCAATAATTTTTGTTACGACACCTGCTCCAACTGTACGACCACCTTCGCGGATTGCGAAGCGGAGACCTTCTTCCATCGCAACTGTTGTGATCAACTCAACAGTCAAATTGTCAAGATTATCACCAGGCATCACCATTTCTGTACCTTCAGGTAATTCTACAATACCTGTAACATCTGTTGTACGGAAATAGAATTGAGGA
>DHLT01000277.1:0-2945 GCA_002405405.1 Ignavibacteria bacterium UBA4661
TCCTTTTCGTGCTACGTCCTTTGCGCTCCCCGGTCTGCCTACGGGTGGAACGTTTGCGTTGATTGGTGCGAATGGTGGTAGTACGCGCGCGACAGTAACGCTCAATGGTGGTACAGTGACCTATACTCCCACAATACCAATCATTGATGTGCAAGCGCAGGACAGTATTCGTTATACCTATACCTTGCCGAGTGGTCGTGCTGCAACCGGATTCTGTGCAATTCTTTTTACTGTGGCTGTACGCGATACTAATGCAGTCTTGGATAAAATGATTACAGGGCGAATAGACAATGTTCTAGGTGGAATATCGCCCTATAATGTAACTACTGCTACGCGGCCAACGGATAGATCGTTGTTTTCCTATCAATGGAATCCTACGCAAGGAATATTGTCGTCAAGCTCCGGTGCAACTTTTGCCGCTTTCAATACCAGCACATCGCTGACTTTGACGGTTACGGATGATATTGATTCCAGCACAGAAACTCTCAACATTTCTGCGGTAACTTTTCCACATGCAGGTCATGCCAAAGCACTACGCTTTAATGGTACTTCCGGTCGTGCGGTGGCGGGAAATATCTCGCAGGCGAACTTTACAAACCGTTCGCCATTCACGATTGAAGCATTAGTGCGCTTGCGCAATGTTACAGGAGGTGTACGTACGATTGTCAGTCGTTATAGCACAGGTACTGCCGATAACGAAAGTTGGTCTCTCGGGGTGGATGCATCAGGATTCCCTTTCCTCAAGCGTGATGGCAATACAGCAGGATCAGCACTGCAAGTCACAGCGACAGGAAATTTGACATTGAATGCCAATGAATGGGTGCATTTGGCAGGACGATATGATGGTACAAACCTGCAACTGTACCAAGATGGCGTGCTGATACGCACGGTCGCTTCGACAACAAATCTCTCGGCAAATTCTGCTTCGGTAGTCGTGGGTGCTGAGTTTGGTAATGGTAGCTTTGCAAACTTCTTCGATGGCGATATTGACGAGGTACGTATTTGGAATACGGCACTCAGCCAACAACGTATCAATGAGTATCGCCGAAGAACGGTGCCATCCTCGCATCCTGATGTCAGCAGTCTTCTTGCGTACTGGTCGATGGATGATATCACTGGTCCGGGTGTTTTCGGAACGACCATCGCCGATGCCAGTGGGAATAATCGCCCTCTGACACTCTCCAACATTGTCCAGCAGGTCTATAGCCCGAATAGTATGACCGCGTATGTGTCGCCTCGTGCCGCCACGGCGATCCCACTGCAAGGATTTCCGGTCGGTCAGACCTTTGCCTTGGTTGGCGCCAATGGCGGTGCAGTCCGTGGCACAGTAACCTTGAGTGGTGGTGTAGCAACCTACACCCCAAGCACAACGATCACGGTTGTGAATCAGACCGATAGTTTTACTTATACGTATTCTGATGGAGTACGGACTAGCACCGGCAGTGTTGCCATTCTCTACACATTAGATATGACAACAGCAAGTGTGCAAGTCGGGCAGGGTATTGCCACTGCTATCGGCAGTGGTGTTACAACCTTTGGCGGTACAGGTAATCGTACCTTTCTGTGGTCGCCCGCTACGGGTTTGAATGTCAATAATGTCGCTAGCCCGATAGCAACACTCAGTAGCAGTACCACCTATACTGTAACGATTACCGATGAGCGTGGATTTACCACGAGTGGCACGGTGCAGGTGAATCCGATTGTACCGACCAGCATAGGTTTTGGCTATGCTGTGAATTTCGATGGTACAACATCGTTTGGTACATTAGGTGATATTTCTGCGATGCAGTTTGCGGGCAATCAACCCTTTACCATCGAAGCCCGCATTCGACCACGCACACAGACATCGAGTGCCTCACGGGTCATCTTGAGTAAGTATCGTGCGGGTGCTACGCCCGATGCCAATGCAGGATTTACCTTTGGTCTCACACCGTCCGGGCGAGGATTTATCACACGGGTTGCGAGTAGTGGCAATGAGGTCGCTACACTCGAAGGAACTCCGCTCACAGGCAATCAGTGGGTGCATTTATCGGCGCAGTATGATGGCAGTCGCTTGACCCTCATGCAGAATGGTGCGATCGTATCTTCTGCAACTGTTACGGGTGCGATGTCGTCAAGTAATATCTTTCCCGTCTTGGTGGGTGCCGATCAAGATGGTGCAGGACAACCTGCACGATTTTTTGACGGTGATGTCGATGAGATTCGTGTGTGGAATATGGCAGTGCCACAGAATGCGTTAGCGCATTTTCAAGGTATTGAAATCCCGAATGACCATCCGTTGCGCTCATCGTTGATTGGGTATTGGAAATTGAACGATGTTGGTACAACATCGGGCGCCGATGAAACAGCAGGAAATAATACCATTCAATTCACGAATGCGGGGTGGATTATCAATCAAGACCCGCAATCGATAGTAGCATCGCGTGGCATTGCCACACAAGCAACGATCAATGGTGTGCCGACCTCAACGCCGATGAGCTTGGTGGGTACGAATGGTGGAGCGCAACGTGGCACAGCATCGCTCGCTGGTCGTGTGCTGACCTATACCGGCACTACCCAAGCACTCCCGCAAGGTGCAAGCGATGCGATGACGGTGCAAATGCAGGATGCCAATAGTACGACACAAGGTACGGTGGCAGTGCGTTTTCGCCCGATTCTTTCTTCGCAAGCAACAACGGCTTCGATTGGCGTGGCAACACCGTTGGGTGGCACCTACAGTATTCAAGCAGGAACACCACCGTATAGCTATCAGTGGTCACCTGCACAAGGATTATCGGCAACGAATACAGCAACGCCTCTTGTAACGACTGATGCCAATATTACGTACACACTCACCGTCAGTGATGCTTTTGGTGAGCGCGCTTCGACAACTGTCTCGGTGCAAGTGTTTGAAACACCGCAAGCAGGTTTTGCGCGTGCGGTGAATTTCAATGGTTCTTCGGCGG
>DHLT01000277.1:3077-13117 GCA_002405405.1 Ignavibacteria bacterium UBA4661
AGGTAACACATCAGATTTGAATTTTGCGAATCGTCAAGCATTTACAGTAGAAGCCCTCATTCGTGTACGGACACAGACATCGGCACAACAGCGCACGATTCTTTCCAAATACCAAACCACGAGTGGTGTGGCAGGTGCGCAAAGTGCATGGTCTTTGGCAGTGAATAGTGCAGGACGACTTGTGGCAGTGCGTGCAGGCAACAATGGTGCCGATGTGCAGTCGGTGCAGTCGACCGCGCTTTTGACGCAAGGAATATGGGTGCATGTTGCGATGCAGTATGATGGCACAACCTTGCGGTTGTATCAAGATGGTGTGTTGCAGGGTTCAATTACAGCTACGGGGAATATCCCGAACAGCACCGCACCACTACTCATCGGTGCAGAAACAGCAGACAATGGTTCGCCACGTTTCTTCTTCGATGGCGATATCGAAGAAGTCCGTGCATGGAATACCGCTTTGACACAACGGCGCATCAGTGAGTATCGTGGCAGAGAGATTCCTGCAGATCATCCGCAACGCACGAATCTTGTTGGGTATTGGCAGTGCAATGCACCGAATCGCGCAACGCTTGCGGATGCCAGTGGGAATAATCGTGTGGCAACCTTGTCTGGTGGGTATAGCTGGATTGGTGGTAATGCACCACTCTCGATGATCGTATCACAACAAGGTGCGAGTAGCTTTGCCCTCAGTGGCTTCCCTGCAGGGTTGCAATACAGTATCACGGCGCAACCAACACGTGGTACGGCAACACTGCAAGGTACAACGCTGACCTACACACCAACCGGAACGATTGCCACCAATGATACCGATAGCTTTACGTATCAAGTCAGCGATGGTGTACGCCCGGTGAGTACAGCAAGTGTAACGATACGCTATGCTCCGCGTGCTACCGGTGCTACGGTGGCAGTGGTACGCAATACCTTGACTCCCATGACGAATGCACAAACGGTTATAGGCGGACTATCACCGTATCAGTATGATTGGTCACCGGCAGCGGGCTTGAGTGCAAGCACGATAGCAACACCCTCGGTAATTTTCAACTATGATCCGGCGATGCCATCAACGAGTTATACCGTAACAATCACGGACGCTCTCGGGTATAGCACGGTAGCGACAGTGCCGGTGGTGTTGGCTCCGACCGTTCTGGCTTCGCAGGTGAATACTACGCCGTACACTCTGCAAAATTCAGCGAACTTCGGTGCAGTGTTTGTGGGCAATACCAGTACGCAAACAGTTACCCTGACGATTGTCAATACGACCGCACCCACGACCCTGACATCAACATCGGCATTGATAATAGCAACGCCATCGACCCTACCTGCACAATCGGGTGTCTTGACGACCACGATCACGATTGGGTTCACGCCGACAGCACTTGTAACATTGTCGAATGTTTCACTATCGATAGCATCTTCCGGTGCGCCGACCACGACCCTGACCTTATCGGGACGGAGTATCATAGGGGCACCGATTATCGCGGGTATACAACCCGCCATTGTAACCGCAGGCAGTGTGGTATCGGTCTTGGGGAGCAATTTGAATCAAGTAACAAGTGTGAGTTTCGGCGGAACGGGGTGGAGCATCGTCTCTGCCACGCCAACACAATTGCAATTACAAGTACCGGCACTGACCCTGACAACGACACAAATACTCACCTTGAATAGCACCTTCGGTTCGACCTCGACCACGCTGACGATTCTCTCGGCACCACGAGCAACGATTGTTCTTCCTGCCAGTACGAATGCAGGAACAACGCTGACGGTGGTTGGAGCAAATTTGAATACACTGCAAATGGCAGTGTTAGAGCCACTCGCAGGGAATATCTCTTCCACGACAGCTCTTCCGATTGTATCGAGTTCGGCAACACAACTTGTCATGTCGATACCGGCAACTATCGGTGGGAACTTTACTCTGCGTTTGACGAATCAAGCGGGTGGTATTGTGCAAGCCCTGCGTGTGGTGGGGATTGCTCAGATCACCTCCATTACGCCGAATCCTATTCTTGCGGGTACAACCATTGCGATTGTCGGTGTGAATCTCGATGGTCTTGCAACGATGCAACTTTCGACAACACCGCCGACGAACTTGGTAGCACAGTCGAGTACAGCAACACAAATTATTACGATGATACCGGCGGGGATCTCGCAGTCGCTGACCTTGACCCTGACGAATAGTGCGAGCAGTACTTCGCAAGCACTGACGGTGTTTTCGCCACCGGTGATTACAGGCATCACGCCGACATCAGCGGCAGGGGGCGATCAGATTACCATCACAGGACAGAACCTGAATCAATTATCAGCAATACGCTTTTTCAGTGAATCGGCAAGTTCGGCAACGGTGGTGTCGTCTTCGGCAACAGCAGTGGTGGTGATTGTTCCAAGTGGGTTAACGCAACGCACGGGCAGTGTACGGGTGGAGAACTTTGCAGGATTTGCAACATCGACTGCCTTCTCTTTTATCTTCCCGCCGAGCATTACCGATGTTGCACCGCGTATCACCGCCCCCGGGCAGACGATCACGATTACAGGCGTTGATTTGCTCAGTGTCAGTGCTGTGCGTTTCTTTGGTGCGAACGGCACACGCGGAACGATACAATCCAACGATGGCAATTCGCTCGTGGTGGTAGTACCCAACAATGTAACGCCGCGCGAAGGAGCTGTGTTTATCGAGAGTAGAATCGGCAGTGCCACAACGACACAAACGATTGTGGTAAGTGGTCCACCGGTGGTGAGTGCAATTACGCCGAATGTCGGGATTATGGGGAATGTGGTTACGTTGTCAGGAGCGAATCTCGAAACACTGACGGCAGTGCGTTTCTTTGGTGAGAACGGCACACCGGCATTCATTACAGCGAGTTCGGCAACGACTGCAATCCTGACGATTCCGCAGGTAACGGCAACCTTTGGTTCGATCAGTGTGAGTAATCTCTTTGGCAGTTCGACGGGACCAAGCTTTCGGATTATTCAACCGCCATCGGTGACAGGATTATCGGCAGTGGTTCTGCCACGCACGGGTTCCTTGACGATTCTGGGGGATAATCTTGCCGAAGTAACAGAAGTGCGTGCCTTTAACTTTGATGGTGTTCTTCTTCCGATTCTGTCGAGTTCGGCAACACAGATTGTGGTGTCCTTTCCGGCAGGATTACCGAGTCTGAGCGGACAACTCTTTCTGCGCAATACAGCGGGAAACACGCGTACACCGACCATTACCTTGATTGAGCCACCAAGTATTGCAAGCATTGCGCCACAACCGATCAATGCAGGATCGAATCTGACGATTAGCGGGAGTAATCTTGATCGCTTGACTTCGGCGGTAGTGTTTGGCAGTACGGGTGCAATTGTATCAAGCAGTGCCACGCAGATCGTCATGACAATCCCGAATACTTCGACAAGTAGTGGTTCGCTGGTCTTGCAGAATATAGCAGGTACCACAACGCAAATTGTGCGGGTGGTGAATATGCCAAGAATCACAGCAGTGCAATTTACCAACACGAATGGCACGCTCACGACTGCCAGCGATGGCATTGCGACCGTGCCGCAAGCATCGAGTATGAGAATGATCGGAACGGACTTAGATCGCTTGCGTGCAGTAGTCTTGCAGACACCAACATTGGATGAAGTCTTGACGGTATCGAATGCAACCTTTACGACTATCGATGTGAACTTTGCGCCACGCTCGGTCTTCCGGCAGGGACGAATCTTTGCACAGAATGAAGTGGGGAATACACTTTCTACGGTGCAAGTGGCAGTGGTGCCTCCGCCTGTTATTACCGCGATGGCACCGCTGGTGGTAGTTACGGGTGGTACAATCACTCTGACAGGAACAAATTTTGCGACCATGCGCACGGTGCAAATCTTTGGTCAAACAAATGCCAACTTCCGCGTGGTGAGCGATCAGTCATTGGTGGTAACAATTCCTGCGGGATTGACTCGTGATCGTGGTCGTCTAGCATTGACCAATATCGGCGGCACAACAATGAGCGATTCCTTATCGGTATTGCCACCGGTAACGATTCTGTCGCTTTCGACGACTGCTACGGCAAATCAACAAGATCGGATTGTGTTGCGTGGACGACTGTTTGAAACGGTGACAGCAGTGTCCTTGAGTATCGAACCACTCTTCCCACGTTTGTCGGGAACAAGCACCGCAACGATCCAGCCGATTGCCTTCAACTATGTTGGTGGTGACAGCATTGCGATCAATATCCCGACCCAGCAATTTCCTTCGCGGGTACGGTGTATTGTGAGTAATCCTGCGGGGAGTGCGACATCGGCACCGATTACGGTGAATACGCCACCAACGATCATTCGTACTGCACCGGCATCGATTGTGATGGGAGATACGCTGACGATTGTGGGTGCAAATCTTGGTGGTATGACCGGACTTCGCGCGGGCGATGATGCGAATGCACCGCGTGGTCGAGTTGTATCGGTACAGGGTGATTCTCTCGTGCGGGTACTGACACCACAAGGTATTGCCAGTTTTGGCGACAATACGGTATCGCTCAATGTGCGCTTTACGGTCGTGCATCCCGGTGGCAATGTGCAATTGACACCGCTACGTGTGTTCAATCAACCCTTGGTGCGTGGCATGAGTGCGGACAACATGATTGCTCCGAATAACACGATGATAGTGTTTGGTCGTAATCTGGAATATCTTGATGATATCATTCTCTTTACACGGACGGGGCAGAGCGCGCGGATTGTGGATCGCCCGAATCGAGATACGATTCTGATTCTGACTCCGACACCGCTCACGAACACGGTAACACAAGGACGATTCTATGCAGTGTCTTCACGCGCAGGGATGATTGATTCGAATCAGATCATTACTCGTGCTGTGGTGCCGGTGTTCTCATCGGTAACACCAGCGGTGGTGACGGAAGGTGATACCGTAACAATACGCGGTACGGGCATGGGACTCATCGATGATGCCTTTTTGTTTTCTCTGACAGGACCACCGATGCGGATCTTGCGGGGTAATCGCACACCGACACAAGTGCAGGTAGTCGTACCGCCGAATATAGGGAGTCGAGTCGGACCGATTGCGTTCAACACGGCTTTGGGTGCGGTAACAACACAATCGATTCGGATCGTGGCAACGCCGATAGCATTGAATCTTCAGCCCTTCGATGGTATTCCGGGCGATACGATTTTGATTTTGGGAGCAAATCTGCGGGATGTCAATGAAGTGCGATTTTATGGAGCAAATGGCATTCGCGCATCGATTTTGAATACATCAGCACGGACGGATGAGATTTTGCCGGTGGTAGTGCCACTCGGCATTGGTATGCAAGAGGGGACGATATGGCTGAGGAATGATCGAGTGATCACGCAGGTGGGTCGCACCTTTATACGGCGTTCAGACCCGCCGACACCGCCGGGTATTATCGGTGTGGATGTGCAGGGGCGGAGTGCCACGGTGCGGTTTAGCTATGGTGGTACTGGTATTCCGCAACGTTTCCAGCTCCGCACGGTACCGGCATCGATTGTTGATACGGTTACGTATGACCCGAATCGGCGAGAGTATAGCTACTCCTTTAATAATTTGATCCCGCAGACACCGCATCGGGTCGAAATCCGGTCATTGAGTGTGTTTGGTGCATCGGCATGGGCAAGTAGAGACTTTACAACACCGGTGGATAATACCTCGAACTTTCTGCGCCCACCGGAGATTGTGTCGATTGTTGATGTTGGTAGTAGTCAGTGGATAGAAACATCCACAGCAACAGCTTCAGCGCGATTTGGTCTGAGCAGAGATAATCATAGAATCTCCGGACTCAATCTCGTAACGCATGACTTACAGTTTACACCTTCGCGTGATGGGCGTACACCGTCTCGGTATCGTTTGCGAGTGATTCTTGATTCATCTGGAACTGTCTCGCTCAATAAACGACTACCCATTGCAGGCGAAGACTATAGTACCTTAGATCAGTACACTCGACAGTATCTGTGGTATGACTCTCCTGAGTTTTCTTCGGCTGATAGAAAGTATCTCATCGAAACAGCATTCTATCGTCGCTATAATTTGGGACGGAGATACTCGTTGAATGGTGGTCCTGTGATGTCGATTGAGGAGCGCGAACGACAAAATCCACGACATGATTCTCGATTATATTCTGCGGTAGAGCGCACATGGTTGAATTACTTCAGGAATACTGTGATCTGTAACTTATGCGACATGGATAAAGGATGGAATGTTCCTTTCCCAGTTGATTATTATATGTTTCCTGCTTTCCGTAAAGTTGGAGATTCCAATAGTTTCTTTCGTATAGGTGCCTGGGTCGATAGCTACTTGCGTGGTGTTATAATCCCCAAAGCAACAATTCTTGTTGATCGCGAACTCACTTCTGCCGAAATACGTTCGCAAATTGTACGAATATCCCGTATTGGCACACTACGACCCTTGCTTCGTTTTGACTTGAAAACACGCCGTGCAACAGATCGTAACATCCCTATATACACTATTCAACAATTTAATGATGCTCGTACTATTGATGATTTTTACGCTGATGATCGTTTTGATATCGAAGTTGGCGATATGCCATCGTTTAGCGATGCCATGATTAATGTTGCAAGAACACGCATCGAGCTGACTGCGATTGATAGTGTCAATGGACAAGAGATACGCGCTACCAATATATTTCAATTGGAATCAAAGAGTGTTGTATCGCAACCTCCACAGATGCCCGGCACACCAACGGTCATCGAGCGTAGGGCAAATGCGTTAGTTCTCTCCTTTTCTGATGCGCAAGGACGACCACCGACCTATGTGGTGCGTACCTTCGACCAAAACAATACCCTTGTTCGTACCGATGAGTATCCACGTGATGCGATCTTGAGTACACAAGTTGCAGGTAATCTTGAGGTTTTGACGGATGGTCTGCGCCAAGCAACAACGTATACCTTCCGTGTCAGTGCTAAAAATGCCATAGGCGAGTCGAACCAAGTATCAAGCGCGCCTGCACAAACACTCTCGAATCTTCCCGGTGCGCCTTCGCTCTTGACGGCACGCCGAGAAGGGCTGAATGCAGGACGACTCAACTGGGTGCAACTCACCGGTAGTGGTGCCAAAGTGAATCGTTACCAAGTACAGTTGATTGCTTCGAACCAAGACTTTACTGCCAATACGCCGACTATCGATGTCCCGAATTCGATACCGACTATTGCTGTGCCGAATCTTCTGCTGTCGGTGCCATACAAATATCGTGTTCGTGGGGTGAATGATGCCGGTGTGAGCGATTGGGCAGTGTCTTCGGACTTTATTCTTGTCGATCACCGCCAACGCGATTCGCTGACACTTGTTCAGTTTTATCGTTCTACCAATGGTGCCAACTGGACAAACAATGCAGGATGGCTGACAGAACAACCCTTAGAGCGGTGGGCAGGTATCACGATTCGCAATGATCGGGTCAGCGAGATTGTGCTACCGAGCAATAATATCATTGGTGCATTGCGCTTCGACAGCTTGACAACACTCAGCAATCTGCGTGTACTGTCGGTATGGAATAACAATTTGACCCTGCAAGGAAACACAACGACTGCACCAACTGACATAACGGGTCTTGGTCAGTTGGAATTTGCCGAGTTGTACAATACACGTACGATCGGCTTTGTGAATTGGTTAACGGCAGGACGGCTTCGAGTTTTGCGGTTAGCTAACACACAAGTAGGTAGAACATTCTCCTCCGGGATTTTCGCCAATAATAGCGCAGTTCAAACTCTGTTGCTTATGGCACACTTAAACGCGAACCTTGAGATACTTGATCTCCGCAATGCGAGATTTACAGCAAGTGGACTGGCGCAAGTGAATAATTTGTCAAAGCTGACGGGCTTGTGGTTGTCGAACAATAGTTTATCGGGAACGATGAATTTTTCACCAAGCAGTTTGCGACAACTGACATCGGTATTTATGCAAAGCAATAGCTTTACGGATGTAGCGGACTTTACACCGATTCGCAGTCAGCTTCGCCATTTGCATGTTCAGAATAATCGGATTCCAACGACAGGACTGTCGCGCAATAATGTCCTGCTTCAAGATACGGGTACGATTACGTATCAATTTTTACCGCAGAGTGTTACAGCACAGAATACAAATCAAGCATGGTGGCAGGAGGGTGAGGGCGTGATTGCGGGTAAGCCAATCGATGGCAGTGGAGGGCTCACGGGTATCTTCACTCTGCGTACGGTCCCACAACCTGTTAATGATGAACTGATGGTAGAAGTCTATGCCCCTGAAACTGCGCAAATAACATTGGTGATTAGTGATAAGACAGGTCGAACAGTTCATACGCAGACGATAGGAGTTTTAGCGGGACAAACGCTGACATTGCCGATAGCGGTACGACAGTGGGCAAGTGGTACTTATACGTTGGTGGCACGCATCCCGCTTTCAACGGGCTTGGTAAGCGAAATGCAACCAATTACGATTGCGAGGTAGGAATAATGGCAACAGGAGGTAGGGCTAACTTACTTGCTTTGAGCTTGTCGAAGTTTCGAAGCGCATGGTGTCCTCGTTTCAATTGAACGCTTGGACAGGCTCAGCGAACGTTTTTTATTGATGCAGGAGTGGTGAGATTGCGGGTCAAGCCCGCAATGACGATAGACGGTGTGATTGCGGGTCAAGCCCGCAATGACAATCATCGATGAATGACAATAAGCACAACACAACCCCAACAGACAAACACAACGCAAGCAAGACTTTTCAGCAGTTTTTCAACAAGTTCCTATGATGATACCTTTTCTCTCTCGCATACAGTGTTGCACGATCAATCTTCGGGCATGGATTCTGCTGTGGAGCTTGTTATCGCTTTGTTCTCTCTCGGCACAGACGCCTGCACCATTGGAGGTTGTGCGCTTCAGAACCGAAGGACTTGGTCCATCGCGCATGGATGATTTTCAAACCAATCTTCGTTTCTTTGAATTGACCCTGCGTAATATCACAGCAAGCCCTGTACAGTTTCGCTTGGCAGTAGAATTTACAGTGGGAGCAAATGTTGTCCTACAAACCTTGAATGACAAAACGCCGGTGTACACTATTCAGCCCGGGGAAGTGATGACTCTGCTGACACCCGATGCCTTTCATCGCGGAGCAGTGGGTGGCGAAACACCCGATCAATTACCGATTCTGCCTATTGAAGGTGCTTACAATGTGTGTGTGCGTGTTGTAGATCCAACGAACATTGCGCGCATTTTGATTTCTCGTGGCTGTTTGTCATCACCCGGTAGTGGTAATGTTACTGCGGATAATATCCGTCAGAATGTCAAAAAAATTATGGGGGTCGATGCTGTCATCGAAGGCGTGGAAAAAGTTGATGGTGGATATATTTTGAGCGGGCGCATGAATGTTCCCTCGAATACAACGTTCACGGTGGCGCAAGGGCGACAAGTGAATTTTCTTGATACCTTTTTTCCGGTAACGGCATTTGCGAATAATGCGACCGATATTACACCGCCGAGCAATGAAATGGAATTAGTCGATACCGATATTCAAGTGTTGTATCGAAATTGGTTACCGATGGTAATACGCAATACCAATGGCTTGCGTATTCGGCGCGACCCGAACTTCAATAATCTACCGGTGATCCGCGACCGCATGTTTATTGACATGAATCGCTTTTTTTCAAACATACCATTGACAGCTGTGAGTGATGAAATTCGTGTTGCTCTGCCGAATGGTTCTCCCGGCACTCTTGCCAATAATGACAACACGATTCCTGCGATCATGTTTGCCGCGAATGCTCCTGCACCAGCCATTGCTGGACTTCGCGTATTGAATGTCAATGATCTTTCGTGGACCTTCAATGGTTTCAATGCCGGAAAATTGGCAAATATCCAATTCGATATTACCGACTCTACCATTGTTCTCAACGGTGATGTACCGGTGGCAATCGATAGTGCAACACTCAATGCTGTGCGCTTGAATATGATCTTTCGTGGGTCGGGGAATAATCGTGTTACGACACGGCTGAGTGTTCCTGAGTTTCGTTTGGGTGGTCAGCAGGGTAATATCCGCGTACAATTTTCTCAAGGATTTTTTA
>DHLT01000277.1:13239-23520 GCA_002405405.1 Ignavibacteria bacterium UBA4661
GATTTTTTATTGCAACAGGCGTGCGTTTCAAAGGGCA
Source organism: Ignavibacteria bacterium UBA4661 (assembly GCA_002405405.1). GTDB lineage: Bacteria > Bacteroidota > Ignavibacteria > Kapaibacteriales > UBA4661 > UBA4661. The sequence goes on from DHLT01000277.1 coordinate 13,277, forward strand.
AATTATTGCCGAGCAAGCAAGTATTGATCCCTTAACCTTCGATGTCGGTTATGCAGATTTGCAACGACAGGGCGCAAAGTTTCGTTTCGGTGGATCGCAAATGCAAATGCTTACGCGACTCGATAAGAAAATTCGTTTTGAAGGTGCTGATACGGTGGTGTACACGATTGAAGATAGACCCGGTGGCCAGTATAGCGTTCTTGGTGTCAGTAGGACAACAGTAGCGGCAACGGACGGACGTGACTACACTGCACCGATGGTCATTCGTTTTTATCCGGCGGGAAATACCCAAGTCAAAGCATTAGATCCGATTGCGACCACATATGAAATGCCGATCAACGAAGGTGGCCAGAAAACATCGCTACGTACCAAGCCACTTGATCAAACATCGTACATGGTGGTGGACTCCATGGTAGTGAATCCTGTGGATTCGGTCGCTGGCACTCAAGAGAGTGATGACATCATCTATTTGCGCGGAAGCATTGCGTTCAATTTGCCAAAGGGCATCAGTGTCGAAGCAGGGAATTTCAAAATCAGTCGCTCGCGGGGTTTGCTTGCAGGTGAGGCATTGCTCCGTATTCGATTGAAAAATGTCATCGGTAGTGCCGGTATTCGTTTTGACATCGACTCGTCTATGTGGACAGGGGTAGGTGGATTGTTTTTCTCGAAAGGTGGTGGTGAGAGCGATACACGAGACGGCGAGAAAGGATTGGGCTTTGATGTTGCGGTAACATACAAGAATGCTAAAGAGTTTGCAGTGGAGTTTGTCGCTGTGGCTCAGCCCGGTAAACTTCTTTTTCTCTCGGCTCCGGTGTGGATTAATGGAATTGGGGGCGGACTGGCTCGTTCGGGTGACGAATGGGCCATTAGTTTGATTGGTCGTTTTGCTATTCTGACCAATGAGGCAATCACGCCGAAAGTACCGGGTCTTGATGCCGAAGTTGTGGGGACGATCAAGTTCGGCGGCGATGATGGTGTGGTCTTTATGCTCGAAGCATCAGTCGAAGCACGGTTGGCGGGGGGCATTCTTAAACTGCCGATTGGCGAGGGATCGCTCGCAGTGTATATCACGAATTTTCGTATGACTGCAAGCTTGCGTGTAGGATTCGACATTGCGGGCTTGGTAAAAATCGGTGGTGAAGCAAATTTGGAAATTCATCCCGCGGCAAACAAATACTACCTTGATGCAGAGACAGACCTTAATTTTTTTAATGTGATTCGCCAATCAGGACGGTTTATTCTTGCGGTGAATTATTCAACGGTTGTAACGAATCGTGTCTTACCTCCCATCACTTTGAATGGATTCAGTGGTATTTACTTTGGGGTTGATATGCCCTTGCTTAAGTTTTCAACGGGCTTTGATGTTGCGGTTGTCAGTTTCCGTGTTAGTGCGTATGCAAACTTTGGTGTCGGGTTGCTCCTTGGTATGAATGAAGGAACATTTGTTGTGGATGGAAGAGCTATGATGAATGCGGGTGCATCCGCATCGGGAAGTGTATTGGGACTATCTATTGGTGGTAGTGGGGCTATCTTTTTGTATGGCGGGATCAATTTCTCCAATAAGATTTTAGATATTACGGGACGAGGCGGATTTACGTTGGGAATGGGGGTAAAAGTAGGGTTTGGCGGATGTAGCCCGGGATGCAATGATTTCGATGGCGGATTTATCTGTATTGCATACCAGGCATGTATTGGAGTCAGTGCCGGATTTAATCTCAATACGGCGAATGGATTAAGCTTTAATGTAGGGTTTTAGCATGACACAGTACACCATTTCTTCTCCGCCCATGCACAAGTATTCGACGATCAATCACCATAGAGTTTGCGGATATCTATCCGCCACCTTGCGCACTATGTTTGTGTGTGTACTTCTTTGTGTCTTTGTAATTTTTTCCGTCTTTGCACAGGCACAGTTTGCTCCGCTCCAGACGAATGATTCTCTTGCGTCTCAGCAATATGCCCTTGACCGCTTGAATATCCGCCGTGCCATGTCGGTAACAACGGGTTCCTTGAACATTGTCATTGCTGTGATTAGCGATGGTTGCGACCTCCGTCATGCCGATTTACAAGGAGCGATCTTTGTCAATCGTGGTGAAATTCCGAACAATGGTATCGATGATGATAGTAATGGCTATATCGATGATGTTACCGGTTGGGACTTTGTAGGAAATACTACTGCCCGTGAGGCAGGTCTTGGAATCTACCGTGAAGATGCTGATGTATCGAGCGGTACGCCCTTGAATGGAACGCACTGTGCGGGAATTATCGCGGCGCGGAGCAATAATCGTATCGGCATTACAGGCATTGCACAGGGCTGTACGATTTTACCTATAAAGGTGTTCTCGGATAACCCTGATAATGCCAATGCCCAGCGTGTTGCCGATGCTTTGCAATATGCCATTTCGATGGGAGCACAGGTTATCTATTGTGCTTTTGCACGGAATCCGTTGAATGTTGTAGCAACATTCAGCAGTGCCGAACAAGCATGGATCGCCGAAGCTCAAAAGCGTGGTATTATCGTCATTGCCCCGATGGGCGATCAAGGGATTGTTGCAGAGTCGGTGGTGTATCCCGCTTCTTACAACGGTGTGATTGCCGTTGGTGCCACAGATCAGAATAATAGCCGCATGGTGCGCTCCAATATGGGTGCGCAGACCACGGTGTTTGCTTCGGGTGATAATATCATGAGTACTCTGCCGAATGGACGCTATGGCACTCTCAGTGGTACGGTGCAAGCAGGTGCGCATATTGCCGGTATCATGGCATTGTTGCGGTCAGTATATCCGAATACTCCTGTGCCACAGCTTGTGCAACGACTGCGCTCGACATCGATTATTCCCCCTGATGTGCCGTCCTTGCTTCGTACTCTTCCTGCAGGATCGAATACGACTCGTGACCCGTTGATGTATGGTATCGCCGATGCGTTTTCGGCAATAATCGTGAATAATGCAACACTTTCATCACGAACAGTGCCTGCTCTTGTGGCGATGGAAACAACGCCATACTTACTTTGCGCACCGAATGGTACAATCGTTTCGCAGATTTCAGGTTCAGGCGATCATACTCTTCGTTTGCGTTAACGGAATGTGTTGGGTGCGGTGAACAATGTCCAAGTGCGGTTGCTTCCAACTGCCACAAGCAATGGTCGCACCAATGATGCTTTTGTCTTGGTGGATTCCACAACAACGATGATTCCTGTGTTGCCCTCAGGTATAGAGGGTGGACAGCCGATAATTGCTACGGTGGATGTTCGTGTACGACTGACACCCCGTGCCTTTTTACTGACGAATGAAGATCAACCCATAGCACAATGCTATGTGCAATGCGTGGTGGGGAATGATGCTGTTATTATTCCGCTCTCTATACCAATTGGTGAAACACTGACAGCACGTCAGGGGCTTGAAATTGCACCGACTGTTTCGATGGGCACTCTTTTGGTGGGCGAAAGCAATGAGGTAACGATCCCGATTGTCAATACGAATGCAACAACCGCAACCGTGAATAGCATTGGCTTTGCGAATAGTTCGACAGCACTACGCATTGTGCGTCAGCCCGTATTGCCGGTGCGTTTGGATCCGGGTGCTTCAACGTCCGTTACGATACGCTTTTCGCCCCAAACGGTGGGTTTTCTTCAGTCCACCCTGAATGTCGTTGGCAGTGTGTTTATCAGTGGTAGTACAACTGCCACACGAACAACCTCGTCATCCTTGATTGTAGGCAGAGGACGTGATCGGGACATCGCCATTGATGATATTGTGCGCTTTCCGGCACAGTCCGTTGCAGTGGTTGTAGGAGCACGAGGTGAATCCTCGCTTCGCATCGTGAATCGTTCGACCAATGCGACCTTTATCGGGACACTGCGTGCTGATACGACAACGCAGAGTGGATTTCAATTTAATCTACCCTCATCGCTCCGTCTTGCACCACGCGATAGTGTTGTGATACCGGTGAGCTTTACGCCAAGCACGACCGGACTTGTGAGTATGACCATTTCGGTGATACCGCAATCCGATATGTTTGCGGTGCAGTCGTTGCGTGTGAGCAGAGTGGGCATCAATCCTTCACAACAAACAACGCAAGCGAATCTTAGCATTATCGATCGGCGGAGTGTGCCGACAGGATTGCTTCCACAACAAGAGCAAATGATTGATTTTGATAGTGCGCCAATCAATACCGTGCAAACACAGTCGCTCTTGTTGTTTAATCCAACTCGTGATGCCATCGTCATCAGAGATATCCAAATCCAAGGTCGTGGAGCAGAAGAATTTTCTGTATCGCCAACAACATCGGTGAGCGTTGCAAGTGGTGATTCTCTTGTGCTGAGTATTGTGTATCAAGCACGAACATTTTCAGAAAAGAGTGTTCGACTTGTTCTGCCCAATATCAATCACACGTTGGTCTCCATCACTGCGCGAGGCAGTCGCACTGCAGTGCTCATTAATACGCCACGAAGTGCGGCTGATATCCGACAAACGAGTACAATCGCGACCATATCTCAGATGACACCAAATATCCTCATGATACGAGGTGCAACAGTAGTGACACAGAATATCACGCCTACTCGTGTTCGTACGACAACACGATTTCCTATTGCTATTGGCAATGCTTTTACCAATGCAACGCTGACCATTCAATCGCTCGATCTCATTCAAGAGAATGCCGAATATCGTGTTGTTTCTCAGATAGCTCGCACATTGCAACCACGTGTGCAGGACACACTGACAATGGAATTTACGCCGACAAGTGTAGGGCAGAGAACTGTGCGTGCAGTATTATCCTATACGGTAGGTACATCACAAACGGTCTCGCGTGATACTGCCGACCTTGCGGGTGTAGGATTGCAAGCTGGTTCGCAGATTGTTACGGCAACTAATCAACGAAGCGATGCCGGTCGTGTATCGTCGGTAGTATATCCTGATACGCGAGTAACGAATGAGAATCCACCGATTGATTATCCATTTGTCGCGAATATTGGTACGGATCGCACGGTGATTACTCCTCGTGTAAGTGGGCGTGATGCACAGGACTTTGTTATTATTCGTCCATTCCCCAACTTTGTTTCGCAAGCAGGTGCGAGTGATTCGATTGCAGTGCTATTTCGTCCGCGTACTGTCGGTACGAAACAAGCAAACTTGATTCTCACTACCGATGATGGACAAACGCTGATATACTCATTGAGTGGTCGTGCTCTGCTTGCACCAACCCTGACGGCATCGATTGCATCGGTGCCACTTGGAGCGCAAATATCGGGTACGAATGCACCGGTAGTAAATCTAGGGCGTGTGGAACTTGGCGATCAAGCAGTTGTGCGAGTCGTGGTTCGCGGAGTGAGTATTGTTGAGCCAATTATCGGAACAATTGCAGGCAATGCCGGATATACGCTTCGGCGTAGCTCGGTGAATGCAGGACAGACACTGCCTTTGGATGCAGATGACCAACAACGATTTTATGATACGATTGATGTAGTGCTTACACCATCGAGTTTCGACACCCTGCGTGCAACAGTGCGGTGGCAGACGGAACAATTAGTGCAATCGATGTCACTCGTTGCCATTGGCATCCCCTCAACGCGACCACGTATTACGTTTGGTTCGTTTGATCGTATCACCTTTGATTCTACGCTATTTGTGGGTGCGACAAGCACACGCAATGTGCAATTCACGGGTGTGTCGCTGACCGAAGGAATTCGTGTAGTCATGCCGACACGGTTTGGTCTCGTAACAGCACCAAGCAGTGTTGTTTTTGGTGATACGCTGTTGGTCGTTCCGAATGGACGATCTTTTATTGATACAAGTATTACAATTCTTTTTGCACCGCGTGTGCCGACGAGACTGAGTGATTCGATTGTGTTTCTTTCACGTTCCGGCAATCAAACCATTCGTAGTGCAGTGCCGATATCTGCCTTTGCGCAATATCGTCCGGGTATTACGGTTGCATCAGGGTTTACATTCCCGCGTATCATTGCTCGCTCGACGATCACGCAAACGATTCCTGTGATTTTGAATGTTCTAGCAGTAGGTTCAACGCGAGCAACCTTTGTCATCAATCGAGGCGCAACCGATGGCACATTCTCGATTGTCGATCTGCAAGGGCGCAACACGGATACTTTGCAAATCGTCTATCCACTGTCTGCACCTGCTACATCAGCGATGATTATTTCGACATCGATCTCGATTCGTTTCACACCGCCTGAGCAGGGTTTATTTACAGATCGTTTGCGGTTATTCTCCTCGAATGATTCGCTTAATTTTGATGCAGACATAACCTTGACAGGGACTGCAGGACCACGCACAGATATTCAATCAACAACGCGGGGTGTTGAATTCGGTACGCAAACGATAGGCAGTATTGTGTCGCGCATCATGACGATTGGGCTGACGAATATGGTGGACACGGTGTTTGTGAGCAGAGCGGCAACGCTATCGCCATTTTCGTTTTCGATAGGAGAAGCGCACCGCTCGGATAATTTCTTTATAGTGCCTCGCCCGAATAGGAGTGCGGATACAACCTTTGCGATATTGTTTGAACCGAATGCGAGTAATCGTATCATAGACACACTAAATTTTGTTCAAGCAGGCGAACTGATTTACACAATTATTGTTGCCGGTCAAGGATCAACTGCAGTGAGTGTACGCCGTGCTCTGCAAACACAGAATATGTTGATGATTGCACCGCTTCCGGCAAGTGATGAAGTGCGGATGACCCTGCCTGCATCGGTTGTACCGCTAAGAATACAAATGACTGCAGTAGATGGACGACGCATTCTTGAAAAAACTCTTTCGCCTATGAATCGAAGTTATGAGTATGTCATACCAATACAACAATATCCATCAGGTCTGTATACGATGTCTGTTACCGATGGTCTCACAACATGGTTCGCCTCGGTGGTGATACAGCGATAAGATATGTTCTTGACGCAGCTACTAGGATAGTGGATATGTGAGAATCGAGCAAACGTAAGGACGTAAAAGAGAGTATTACAAAAAAGAAAGAAGTACTAACAATGAGAAAACTTTTCCCCTCAAAACAAGGATGATTTTATGCGTACCAAAACCGATATATTCCTGCGTTGTGCTAAGCACGCTCTGCTTGTCCTTGCACTTGTGTGTGTGAATGAATCTCGTGTCATGGCACAACTTTTCACGAAGAATTATACATCGGTGCAGGAGTTTTTTGACGATGCCATTGGCTCTGCACCACGTAGAGGGCTGGGTGGAATTGTCATACCGATCAGCGCACAACCGGTATCGAATATGCCCTCGTACCGTGATCAAGCGGGGAAGATTATCGGGTATAATGTGTATCGCCGATTTGGTGGTGCGACAGAGTGGCAACGCATCAATCCAGATCCTGTTCGCATGGAAGAGAAACAAGCATTCGAGCGCATATTGGGAAAAGATGTCTTTCAGCAAGTATTGTCGATTGCCACAGGAAGAGGCATACAACTTAATGGTCAAAGTGTAGAAATTTCTGTATCGAAACTCCAAACAAAATCATCAAAGATCCGCATGATGAAAACAGGCGATGAGTATTTCAATAATCTTCGAGAGCTCGGCACCAGTGATGATGTGTATCCATTCCTTATGAATGCACGATCTCTTCCACTGTTGGGTATGGTGTATGTCGATACAGATTCTAGTGTTGTGGAAGATCAGCGTGGCGTAGAGTATGCTGTTGCGCCTATCACGGCACTTGGTGAAGGTGAGATGGCCATCAAGGGTGTGTATCGCACACTGACCAATGCCAAGACCATACAAATAGCATCGGTGGATTCCGTTCATACGATAAAAAATAAAACGACCACGCGTGTTGAATGGACGTATTCCCCGGATCAACCGATCTACTCCTTTGCTTTGTACCGCAAAGTCAGTCATCGCAAACGCGGTGAGACTTTGGAGGGTGCATTCCAACTCATCGATAATATCCTGTCACGCAATGATTCTACGGTGGTTGGCGATGGTGTGAAACGCTTTAAGTATTCTATGAGATTTGTTGATACGACCGACTTTGCAACTAGCGATCTTGTCGAGTATAAAGTCGTTCCGCAAGATTACTTATACAATGAATTCACCGCAACAAAGTCAGAGCGATTCATTGTGCCGGCGAAAGAGATTCCCACAACTCCTTCCCCAAATTTGAAATCTACGAATGAGGGTGTGCAGATTCAGATGCTCAATATCCCTGCACAAGACTATATTGATGAAGTGCATCTGCTTCGTGCTGATGGACCGGACAAAGAATATGAGGTGATCAATACCTTCAATGCCGTTCAACTTGCCACGAATATGACGACACGCCAGGATACACTGATTGATCCCAAGACCAAGCAGAAAACAGTGCGAACATTAAATGTCGAAATCTATACGCCGCTACAGGTGCGCGATGACGTAAAGCCGAATAAAGTGTATTACTACCGAACACAAACCAAACTTGCTGATGGTAGCTTGGGCAAGCTATCACCGTATTCGTTTGTGTTTGCAGAATACAAACAGAAACCGGCTACGATCAAGCGGAGTGCGATTATTGCTATGCCTCTTGACAGTGTGTATGAGCGACGCGGTGAGTTCTTGAAACGAGCAAAAGGTACATCGATTCTTTCAACAATCAGTCAAAAAACAGTGAAAGAAAAAACGGGTACCTATCTGGCATGGTCAGCACCCGAAGGTGAAAAGTATGAACCGGCAGGATACTATGTCAGTCGATCGGAATTTGGTGAGCCGAGCTTCCGTCAAGTGAGTACATTGCTAACAACACCGGAGTTTATTGACACCACTGCCGGTATGAATCAGTATCGCAAAGTTCGTTATCGGATTACGACCGTGAATGTATCGGGTGTAGAATCCGATGACTCGGAAGAAGTGGAAACATATCCATCGTATACAAAGCCGTTGCAATCGCCGGCGGCGAACTTAGGTGTGCATCGTGTTGGTGCTAAGGAGATAGAAGTGCGCATGTATAACTACCGCGACATGCTGCATATCGATTCACAGTATGTGTATCGTACCACCATGGGAAGCAGTGGAAATCAATGGCAGAAAATTGCTCTCAAAAACATTGGGAAGAATACCTTTTTGGATACAACAGTTGCCTCTGATTCTGCGTATCAATACAGCTATTCCTTGCAAGATATTCGTGGTTACGAAAGCCCCAAAGGTGATGTTGTTAATGTTGTCGAGCAAGCAGCGGTGAAGCAGCAACCCGTGCCGAAGCAGGCGCAAAATCTTCGCGTAAGCTATGTAGGCGATGGCGTGCAATTGCGGTGGGATCCGATTGTCGATCCTCAACTGGTGGGCTATGTTGTTGTTCGAGCAGGCAAGGACAAAGTCTTTGAAAAGCGTGCTGATGTAAGCCGCGCAACGATTGTGTTTGAAGAAGCCATACCGCTGAAAACATTGTATTACTACAAAGTAATTCCTGTCTTCGAGGGGATGCAAGGATTACAAGGTGATGAGTTGTCCGTGATTCGGTTTAAGTAAATCTGCGTTTTATCTTTCGGTGTATTACCCTAAAAACTTATTGCGTTCTTTTTTAATCTCTCGAACGATATAGGCAAGTCGCTCGCTTTTAAAATGATCAGCTAGGGGGAGATAGTTTTCAGAAGTTTCGTTGATATAACGAATCGGATTGCGCTTAAGATTGAAACTCAAACAGCGAAAATTATCCAAGCGTGCGGTTAAGCGAATGAGAAGACAATCTTCACTGGCTTTCTTGAGGATTTCTAAATGTTCGCGTTCCACTTCTTCCGGAAAGAGTTCTTGTCGCTCTAAGTCTTTCGTGAGTGTTTCGACAATGTAAGAGACATATTCTCCAAAGTTATATTCTAACACTTCGCGTGTTATAGTCTCGGAATCCTCAAGAACATCGTGGAGGATTGCTGCACACAATACATCAGCATCAGTGATGTGAAGCTCGATAGCAAGAATCTTACAAACACGAGTCGAGTGATAAAAGTACGGAGAGCCATCATTTCTTCGCTGATGCTCATGCACACTTTCAGCGAGTTCATATGCCGACAACACACGATTAAGCTCGAGCAAACTGACATGATCTTTCAAATGTGCTTCTAAATCGCGTTTAGAAAACATCGTTTGATTGTAGGGAACTTCAGGTTGTGAACTAAAGAAGGAATTCATAAGTAGGCAATAAAAATTGTCAAAACAATATGTACGAAATTACAAATGTGCAAGAGCCTTCAACGTGATTTTTCTCAAAGAGATTCTGCCACATGCATGCGACCAAATTGG
>DHLT01000277.1:23644-25629 GCA_002405405.1 Ignavibacteria bacterium UBA4661
ATGCATGCGACCAAATTGGGATAATTCTTTGGCACTTTGGAGGGCTGCCGGTGTAATTATTTCACCACTCAAGAGCCTTGCAACTTCACGAATGTGCTCTTCTTCATCAAGGCTAAAAGCATGAATCGATGTTGTAGAATCTGACTGTGTTTTTTTTACCAGAATGTGCCAATCAGCGAGTGCTGCAATTTGCGGTAAATGTGTAATCACGATGATTTGATGAAAACGCGAAAGCTCCTTCATGATCTGACCTGCTTTTTGAGCAATACGTCCGCTAATTCCAGTATCAATTTCATCAAAAACCATCATGGGTAGTTTGTCCGGTTCTGAGGCAAGAGCTGTTTTGAGTGCAAGCATGACTCGCGAAACCTCGCCACCGGAAGCAATGCGTACCAGTGGGCGTAGCGGCTCGCCGGGGTTAGCAGCTATCATAAATTCAATTTTATCGATACCTTGTGGATAAGCATAGACAGTCTTATCATCTATGGTGACTGCCGAGTGCTCTTGGGCATCAGCCGGGGTCGTTTCGATATGAACTGCAAATTGTGTTTTTTCCATACCCAACTGCTTGAGTGTCGCCATGACATTTTTTTCAGCTTTCCGGGCGATGATAGCGCGTTCAGTAGAGAGTTGTTTGCCATACAAAGTCATTTGCTGGCGTGCTTGAGAAGCGGATTGGCGAAGTTTTTCTGCCTCATGATCGACATTATCAACAAGTGCAAGCTCACGTTCGAGTTCAGCACGTTTCAAAAGAACGTCTTCAATGCTGCCAAATTTTTTTCGCAAACGAGAAAGTTGTTGCAGTCTATAGCGCAGTTGCTCTAATCGGTCGGCATCAAAATCAATATTATCACGGTAATCACTGATTGCATCGGAAACTTCATCAATCGTAAAGATGACTGAGCGAAATTCTTCGGCAAGATCCTGAAAAGAGGCATCAATCGCAGCAATATCATCAAGTGTTCTACGCGCACGTTTTGCTCGTTCGCGCAACGAATCTTCATCATCTGTAAGCAAGGTGTATAGACCACCGGTAAGTTCACTCAAACGCTCGGCACTTTCTCGAATACGAAGTTCATTGCGAATTTCTTCATCTTCATTCTCGCGTGGATCGATGTCTTCAATTTCTTTGAGTTGAAAACGTTTAAATTCTTCTTGTTCGCGGAGTTGTCGTTGCTGCACAAGAAGATTTTCCAAAGCATCAGTTGCCGTTCGTAATGTTTGATAGGCAGCAGAATATGAGTGAACCAATCCCGCCGGAACGCCGAGTGCGTCAACGAAATGAATATGTTCATCGGCACGAAGTAAGGATTGATGTTCATGTTGTCCGTGAAAATCAACAAGCAAATTGCCGAGTTCACGAGTAAGTGTGAGCGTTGCCGGAGTATCATTGATGAACGAACGAGACGAACCTTTTTCAGAAATTTCGCGCCGCATAACAAGCTCTTCTGATTCATCAAAATCATGTTGCTGGAGAAAGTTGTAGATTTCTTTATTGCGCAGATTGAGCTTAAATGTACCTTCGATGATAGCTTTGGAAGCTCCTTTGCGTACATAATCCGCCGAACCGCGCTCGCCAAAAAGCAGGAGCAGTGCATCGACAATAATCGATTTGCCTGCACCGGTTTCACCTGTAATGATATTGAGACCTTTGCCAAAGTCTAATTGCAAAGATGCAATAAGAGTAAAATCTTGAATCGAAAGATGTTGAAGCATACAAAACAACCATGAAAAAAAGCGAATGAATCGCATGTCCTGCTACTTTGCAATGCAAACATTGCACAAACAACGAATGCTACTGCAAAGTACATGTTCTCTTCTTTTCGTGAAAGCAATCGAGTTGCAAAGAAAGAAAAAATTGGCAGAGCAAAGCAAAGCATGTATATTTGTTGTTCTTTGTGAAAAAAAAGTGTAATAGCTATTGACAACATAGTCGTCGTTGGAGAGATGCCAGAGCGGTTGAACGGGGCGGTCTCGAAAACCGT
>DHLT01000277.1:25857-30270 GCA_002405405.1 Ignavibacteria bacterium UBA4661
ATACGCGTGGGTCTCAGAAGCCCATGAGGTAACACTCGTAAGGGTTCAAGTCCCTTTTTGCCCACAGAGTAAGCGATGACAATTGATCATCGCTTTTTTTGTGTATAATACATGCTGATGATAGTACGACTTAGCAAAAGTACTATAGAATGCTTCGTATAGCCCTGTCTATTGCAGGAACGAAAAGGGCTGTGCTATATTTCTGCGATATGCGCTGGCAGTGATGCCTGTATGCTTCCTAAATTGTTCCGAAAAATAATGTACGCTATTGAAGCCCGTGCGGAACGCTATGTCTGCGATGTTTAATGTTAGATCACTTAATAGTTTTTTTGCTAAGCTAAGCCGCTGGACAATAATGAACTCGATAGGGGAAATGCCAAATTCCATTTTAAAACTTCGGAAGAAATGAGATTTACTCATGTATGCAACTCTGCTTAACTGTTCAATTGACAGTGGCTCAGTTAAATGTTCGTGAATGTATTGCATGACTGCAGCAAAACGGTGTGCCGTAGCATGGCGATGATAATCTTTGAGAATTATAGCTCGTGCTTGTGTTTGCATTAGTCGTATTAATAGTTCTTGTAAAGCATAATTAGCTAAAATATCTTTCGCTATCAGTTGCTCTTGAGTGATTGTAACAATTCTGTTTACGGTTTGTACTAAAGATACCGTATTTGATAAGTGATATTCGTCATGTCGAAGTTGCCATTGATCATTTGTTTCCACTTTGGGGTGAGTTTCATTCAGTATGTCGATGGTTTCTTGTATTTTTTGCTGATTAATAACTAAGGCAATACACTGCGTTGGATTATCAAGTGATGCTTCTGGAAAATCAATTACCATTTCTTGGTTTTGGGGAACAATAACCGATTCACCGGGGATATAGTCAAATTTATCGCTACCGAATACACTCATCTTTTTCTTACCTCGAAGCATGGTTGTAAATGTCAACTCAGAAAATCGGAGTCGAATATTCTCAGATTGTTGATGTGTTTCGAAAACATTTAATTCACATTGATTTAAGGTAATGACCGATCGATTTTCGACTAATGTTACTAACTGCTCAGAGGCAGTTAATGGTTGAGATGCGGGAATAATTGCAGAGTGAATCATAGCTATGTGCAAACGATGTGTAAAATGGTTGGCAGGGTAAAAATGATAGTATTGTGTAGTGATATGGTAGAATGGCGCAAACATAAGACTCAAAATAAGGATAGTTTGCCAACATTCAAAGATTCGCTATAAGCGAATGTTGCTACAAAATAGAGTACATCATTCTATGCGATCTTCTTCTTAATCCCTTCACCATTTTTTCATTTTTTTCGAGGGCAATGCCAAGGCTTATGCTGAAACATTAGAGACAGCTGAAGTAATTGCTTCAGCAAAAAAAAGTCGGTTAGTGGAACGTCCGACTTTTAAGGCACAATACCAAAATTATATCGGTGGACGTTGGGTAGCACCCAAATTAGGTCAGTATTTTGATAATATCTCGCCAATCGATGGTAAGGTCTTTACATCGGTGCCACGTTCAACCGCTGAAGATGTTGAACAGGCATTAGATGCGGCACATTTTGCATTTCCGGGCTGGTCAAAATCGTCGGCAACATATAGAAGTAATATCTTACTCAAAATTGCAGATGTCATGGAGCGCAATCTAGAGTATTTAGCACGTGTTGAAACAATCGATAATGGTAAGCCAATCCGTGAAACACGTGCGGCGGATTTGCCTCTGGCGATAGATCATTTTCGCTATTTCGCTGGATGTTTGCGTGCAGATGAGGGGAGTATGTCGGAGCATGATGCTCATACTCTTTCCTTACAGATTTATGAGCCAATCGGTGTGGTGGGGCAAATCATTCCATGGAATTTCCCGATTCTTATGGCGGCGTGGAAGTTAGCTCCTGCGCTTGCCGCAGGATGTACTGTTGTGCTTAAACCTGCTGAACAAACACCTATTGGTATTCTTTGTTTGATGGAACTGATTGAGGAGATATTGCCGCCAGGTGTGGTGAATGTCGTTAATGGTTTTGGTCTTGAAGCAGGGAAGCCCTTGGCTACATCGCCACGGATCGCAAAAATTGCTTTTACAGGTGAAACATCTACCGGTAAATTGATTCTACAGTATGCTTCTGAAAACATTATTCCAGTTACCATGGAGCTTGGCGGAAAATCACCCAACATTTTTATGCCAAGTGTTATGGATAGCGATGATGAGTTTTTTGACAAGTGTCTTGAAGGAGCAACAATGTTTGCTCTGAATCAAGGCGAGGTCTGCACATGCCCATCTCGCATTATTGTGCATGAGGCGATTGCAGATGCCTTTTTGGAGCGAGTTGCAGAACGTGTTGGGAAGATTAAAGTTGGTCATCCTCTCGATCCTGACACAATGCAAGGTGCACAATCCTCACAAGAACAGTTCAATAAAATTTTGTCATACCTCAAAATAGGGCGTGATGAAGGGGCAACAGTTATTACGGGAGGCGAGGCGACTCAGTTGGAGCAAGGATTAGAGTGTGGCTATTACATTCAACCGACTCTGCTGAGGGGTAATAATACTATGCGGGTATTTCAAGAAGAAATTTTTGGTCCTGTCACATCAGCAACTACATTTAGTACTGTTGAAGAAGCTATCTCAATTGCTAATGACACTTCGTATGGTTTGGGAGCAGGTCTGTGGACACGTGATGCTCATGAAATGTACACAATTCCCCGTGCCATACAAGCAGGGCGCGTGTGGGTGAATTGTTATCATGCGTATCCTGCACATGCACCATTTGGAGGGTATAAAAAATCAGGTTTTGGGAGAGAAACACATAAAATGGCTTTGAATCAGTATCGCCAAGTGAAAAATCTTTTGATTTCATACGACAAAAAAGCATTAGGATTTTTCTGATGCTATATTGTATCATGAGCAAACTGTTTGGCATGATAATGTTGTCGGTAGAATAATATGTGATCGCGACAAAGCAGGAAGAAGCACTACAATTTTCCTGCTTTGTTATTTTGTGAAGACTAAAGAATTATTATATCGTATAGTGAGTGAATGCAGTCATCCCCGTTGCGTAACAACAACACCCACCAAAGCAATGATACCACCAATAACAAATAACTCAGAAGGATATTGCCCAAAGACAGCGATGGTAAAAAGGGTTGTGAGAATGGGTTGCAAATTATTGAACACTGTAACCTTACTTGCCTCCAAACGGCTCAGAGCATAATTATAGAGCGAAAAACTTACGACTGTTGCTCCAATAGCAATGTAGCTGATACCACCCCACTGTGTGAGAGTAATATCCGTAAAAGAAGTTGTTGTAGGAATAAAAGGAAATACGACGAGAAGAAGAGCAAAGCTCACAAACATAGCCACTGCTGTTGTCGTGAAGGGGTTATATTTCGCCACTAAGCGTCTGCTTGCAATAGTGAAGCATGACCACATAAGCATACCACCAGCTTCCATGATATTGCCAATGAAGTATTCAGCACGCAAGTCTGCACCGCGATCAAATAAAACCAAACCGGCACCAAGAAATGCAATTGCCAGACCCATGATTTTCAAGCGCGAGCCACGCTCGCCAAAAAGTAGTGCTGACATACAGAAAACCACAGCAGGTGTTAGTGCATAGAGTAAGGCTGCATTGGGTGGAATAGTATAGCGTAGTCCACCTATAAATAGCATTTGACCGACAAGATTAAAAATACCCAGCAAGATAAAATGCTTGTAATCCGCACGTTCAATTGCCATGAACTCAGCACGTTTAGGGTATTGCCACACGGCAAAAACAATGGTAGCAATACCAAGCCGGAGTAAACTGACAATGTTAGGATCTATTGACTGTACAGTTGCTCGTACGATGATATGCGACAGTGATACGACTACTTGCAAAAAAATAAGGAGGAGGTAAATATTCATGATAAAAATCAGTACAAGCAAAAAAAGGCCTTCCCTAAAACTTATAGTGATAGGTCGAACGAATAAAACCTTTTGCATCAAAGCGTTCTTTGTATGCAATCAAATCAAGAGCAGGTGTCATAGGGTTAGGGTCAGCCGGAACTTGTGAAACACCGATATCGACATAACGAAAACCACCTTGGATGGCGCGTTTGACTGTTTCGTACATAATCAAGTAGACGGGTTTATACTCTTGATACTCATATAAAAGCATATTATAGAAACATAAAAGGACATTGCTATTGCAAGCAAAAAGTAAGGATCCGGCAATGGGTGTATCGTTGAGATATACTATCAGTAGGTCGAGCGATTCCGGAACCAACTCTTGTAGTCGTAAGAGATCTTCCAGTGTATGTGTTGCTTTGGCATTATGTTTTTTCTTGTTTTCGTTTAGTATGTGGTGGAATGCTGTATAATCAGCAATTGAACCTGTACTTTTTTCAATTCGAAGTTGAGAAGTTTTA
>DHLT01000172.1 GCA_002405405.1 Ignavibacteria bacterium UBA4661
TTAAAAGTTTTATCTACTTCAAAGAAGACTACAAAAATAAAAAAAACTCACTTGTATTGCAACGAGGTTCTTTACACAAGGCATCTTTAGTTATCGTCTGCAGCAAACATCGTTTCACGCCCTAAAAGCATTGCAGGATCAAGACTTTTCTTAATTGCGCGAAACGAAGTAATGACATCACTGCCATACATACGTTTCAAATATCCTGCTTTAATTTTGCCCACCCCATGTTCAGCTGAGATAGTACCACGCAACTCAATTGTTTTTTCAATACATCGTGCATAACATGCTTTTGCCTGCACATACTGATCAGGGCTTGCAGTAAAGATATTCGCATGAACATGACTATTGCCAATATGTCCCCAAATAACATACTCAAAATTATGTTCAGCAAATTCTCGCAAGTAATACTGATACAGAGTTAAAAAATGCTCATCTGGTACAGCCATATCAGTACCGATTTTTTGTTGACCTAACTCACGAATTCGTTCATATGCTTTTGAAGGTACGGCATGACGGAATTCACGAAGAGATTCTTGATCAGTTTCTGAAATCGCAAACCATGCTTCATCGAGATACGGTGTGTTTGGCGCAATGAGTTCATACCACTCTTCTAGAAGTGACTGCTCATTCACATCATTCACTTCTTGCTCAAACCATACTGCACCAGCACATGGTGAAGGAATTGACGGATAGTGATCACGCACAAAATCAAGTGCTTTTTCATCAAAAAACTCTAATGCTCGGGCATCAAATCCGGTTGTTGCTTCACCTTGCAATGATGCCATACGATTACGATACGAACGATCGCGGACTGTTTCCACAAACGATAGACAATTCTCAATAGTATCAAAGAATACTACTCCGGCAATAATTCGATCCGGCTTCGGTAAGAGTTTAAGAATTACTTCAACAATAATCCCCAGAACACCCTCACTACCGATAAAGAGATCAATAGCATCCATGTTTTCTTTGACATAAAATCCTGCAGCATGTTTACGCGTTGGCATAACAATCGATGGTAATTCAAGTCTATATGAGGTACCTTGATCGGAAATCAATTCTAGCACCATTCCTTTAGCAATACATTCACCACGGCGCAAAGTCAATGTTTCCCCATTAGCTAGCACAATTTTCATTCCTTGTACAAACTCTCGTGTAGCACCATATTTAAATGTACGAGCACCGGAAGCATTAGCAGAAACAGTACCTCCAATGGAAGCTGATCGCTCAGTTGGATCAGGCGCATATAACAATCCTTCTCGTTCAGCCTCATCTTGTAACTCTCGCAATAAAAGACCCGCTTCCACAACTGCCACACATTGATCAGCATCAATACGCATGGAGCGCAACCGCTCCATAGAAATAACAATACCACCGAAAGGTACACGACCACCCGACAGACCAGTTCCACCTCCTGAAATTGTCATAGGTATTTTACTTGAGTATGATGTACGAACAATATCGATTAGCTCTTCCTGTGTTTCAGGAATAACAATTTTCTCTGCTACTCCTCCACTCATATTCGAAGCATCGGTCAAGTAAGGGAGTATGGTATCGGGATCATGTTTAATAATCATGGAATTATATAAAAATGGTATAAATGCACTTTCAAGGAAGTATTCATCTGCAAATGTAAAACACAAAACCCATTGGAGAAATTTCCTAGAAATTTCAACAATGGGTCTTCCGTAAATCATTGTTGGCGATGCTTGTACTTCTACGCTCCTAAGATTGATAGATCCGTAACATCAGCGGCGCGCTTACCGCCAGCGATCGCAACAATTTTATCATCATAGTAATCAGCAACAACTGCCACGGCATCTACCGCTGTTTCAAGCTCATTGGGATCAAGATTTTTTGCCGGAAATGAATACGAAAACGTAATCGTATCATCAAAAAGCAATCCAAAAGCACCAAAGTATAACTCTGCATTTTTTCGCAGAAGGAAACGCATCAATTCCGGTGTAATTCGTGCTTCATACACGACATTAGCAATACATTCAACACAAACTTCATCCGTAGAAAATGGGCGAATAACGATCATGACGACCGATGATCCTCGCGTGATTGTGTAGGAATAATTCCCAAAACTTACATGTTCAGGAAATGCCACATTGAGTGTTGTTTCAACCTTGGTTGCCGCTTCTTGAAAAAGTTCTTCAGGAGTCTGTACATCATCATTTTTTTTAATATCTCTAATATCCAACATGGTAATTCATACAAACAAAAGTGAACGCAAAGTGTGGATTACAGCAAAAATGACTACGATTTTGCTGACGACTCTCCTGATGCAGGCAAAGCATTTGGCGTACTCCCAGCAGGAAGTTTATTCATCGATGCTTTCAATTCCAACAACCGTAAATCTGTATCTGAATTCACAGACAACTTTTTAAACTCATCATCCAAAGACGTGTTTTCACCTGCTAATTGACTGAAAGCGTCTGCTTGCGATTCAAGTTGTTCAACTTTTGATTCAAATCGATCGAATTTACTGAATGCGTCCGATCCAACACCACTGAAGGCTTGTGCAATTTGCTTTTGTGCTTTTGCTGCTTGTGATCGTGCAATCAGGGTGCCTTGACGCATCCGTGCTTCTTCCAATTTTGCTTTTAATTGATCTAGTTGCTGGCGCATCTTGATCGAGGTTTCTTTTGCTGCTTGATAGGTCGGCTGTAGATCAGCAATATTGCGCTCCGATACAGCTTTTCGCTCTAATGCTGATTTTGCTAAATCATCACGACCTGCATTCACTGCTTGTACTGCTTTGTTATGCCATTCTTGCACATCGTTGTGTGCTTTCGACATTTTACGCTCAAGTGCTTTTTCATTTGCAATAGCGTTACCGACCGCAAGAGTCGCTTTGTTCACCGACTCTTCCATCTCGATGACCATTTGCTTAAGCATTTTTTCCGGATCTTCAGCTTGGTCAATCATGTCATTGACATTGGCTTTGAAGACATCTGCGATACGACTAAAGATTCCCATTGTTCACTCCACTATGTTGTTTTGAAGAAAATAAAAATGTGTTCAAAAGACGAAGTTGGATCATCACGATCATTACGCACAAGAACTCCAATGACTTCGGTATGAATCGATGAACTGCGTTGTTGTACGCAAACGATGCAAAAGAAGTTACGGTGACTTTCGATGAAAGTACTGTGAAAATACCAAGCGCAACTGATTTATCCGCAAAGGTTTTTTCACAAGCTCTATTTTTCTTAACGTGCAACAATAGTAATAACCCTAAAGACCTTCATCTTCTTTTCTTTTAATAATAATACTCTAGTGCTATGCAACGTACTCTTTCGCTCGACGTATTTCGTGGACTGGCAATTATCGGCATGATTCTCAGCGGATCAGTACCCTATAACGGTATACTTCCTGCGTGGATGTATCATGCACAAGTGCCGCCACCAACATTTGCATTCAATCCTTATCTTCCGGGCATTACATGGGTAGATTTAGTGTTTCCATTCTTTCTCTTTGCTATGGGTGTGGCAATACCACTTGCTTATCAACAAAAACCACTCCCCAAAACTTTCAAAGAGTATGCGACTACATTCGGACAAATTTTCAAGCGTGGTTTTCTGTTAGTAGGCTTTGCCCTAGCATTACAACATTGTAAACCATTAGTACAATCATCAACCCCGATATGGTTTCATCAGAGCATTGCCATCATTGGCTTTTTTCTCATGTTTCTCGTCCTGACAACACTACCGAAACAATCTATATTTCCTCCTAGCATCGTACGCTCTATACGCATTATTGCGCTAATTATCCTGACTGGTATACTAGCATGGAATACCTATCGTGGACAAGCATTCTCATTTGAGCGCAGTGATATCATCATCATTGTTTTGGCAAATGTTTCCGTAAGTGGTACTATCCTCTGGCTACTTACACGCAACAATCATCTTCTTCGTGTAGGTATGCTTGGTTTTCTTCTTGCTTTTCGCCTTACACAGAACGAATTTGGTTCATGGAATCATTTAGTATGGTTTGCCACTCCTGCTCCATGGATGTATAAACTGTATTTTCACCAATATCTCTTTCTTGTTTTACCGGGTACAATGATCGGTGATTATCTTGTTCAGTCACAATTACATCACAAGTCTACATCTAATATTGAAAGACCAACATCAGCTCTATGGTTCGTCACAAGCATTCTTCTTGGTATTATCACTACGAATGTTGTGCTACTGTACGCACGTTGGCTAGTACCTAATCTGTGCATCAGTGTGATTATTGTTATACTTCTTGCGTACATTATGAACAGAATCCAGTATAACGCTCAATCTCTACATAAAAAGATTATTAACCTCGGCGGCGATTGGCTATTATTGGGATTAACTTTAGAAGCCTTTGAAGCAGGCATCAAAAAAGACAAATCTACATTGAGCTACTACGCAGTTACCGCAGGATTAGCATGTTATAGCATTGTAGCGTGCTCTCTTCTTGTAGACTGTTTGCAACAAGCGAATCGATTTCGCTTGATCATCCATACAGGACAGAACCCCATGATCGCCTACGTTGCGGGAAGTTTACTACTTGGACCTCTGCTATCATTAACAGGGATGAATTCTCTTTTGGCAATGCTTCAATATCATCCTGTTCTTGCCTTTATAAAAGGAGCCTTGATCACTGTAGGAGTTATGCTGGTGACCTCACTCTGTACGCGGTATAAGCTTTTTTGGAAAACTTAATCTTACCTATTCAACAGCCATCATCTACTTTTTTTCATGTATTCTTATCTCTGTTTATGGTTTTTCGATTTCTTCTGTCATGCATCTTTTTCTCTCTGCTTGGTGCCTCACTTCAATCATTGGTCTATGCACAAACACTTGATGTCCTTGTCATCGGTGGTGGTACTAGTGGCGTGAGCGCAGGAATCACTTCTGCACGTATGAAACAGCGTACACTCATTGTTGAAGAATCTCCTTGGCTGGGCGGAATGCTCACCTCAGCAGGTGTGAGTGCAACTGATGGCAATCACCGTTTGCCCTCAGGTATTTGGGCTGAGTTTCGGGAGCGGCTACGTAGCTACTATGGAGGAGCGGACAAACTTTTTAGTGGCTGGGTCAGCAATACACAATTTGAGCCGCATGTAGGAGCGCGTATCCTGGACACGATGTGCAAAACAGAAAAGTATCTTCGTGTACTTCACGGCTACTATCCGATTGCTGTGCAAAAACAAGGTAATCGCGTAGTCGGTGTAACCATTGAGAACGCTCAAGGTAAGCGACAAACGTTATCTGCAAAAATTGTCATCGATGCTACAGAACTCGGCGACATTGCAGCCATGTCGGGTGTACCTTATGATATTGGGATGGAATCTCGCCATACGACCGGCGAAACAGGAGCACCTGAAACAAGTAATCGCATTATTCAAGATTTAACATATGCAGCAACACTCAAAGACTATGGCGTTGGTGCTGATCGTACTATCAATCGCCCTGCGCAATATGATCCTAAAGAATTTGATTGTACCTGTAAAGAGTCTTGTTCGGACTCCACAAAGAAAGTTGTGAATTGTATAAAAATGCTTGAATATGGAAAATTGCCCACTACTACGGGCAAACCGAAATACATGTTAAACTGGCCCACACGCGGAAATGATCACTACACAAATATTATTGAGCGTAATCGCATCGAACGATTACACGCACTTGACAGTGCCAAGCAGACAACGCTTCGCTTTATTTACCATATTCAGCATACATTAGGTTTTAAGCATTTGGGTCTGGCTGATGATGAATTCCCAACAAGCGACTCACTGGCACTCATACCCTACCACCGCGAAAGCAGACGCATTCATGGCATGGTGCGCTTCACAGTCAATCATATACGCGATCCATACCAGTTTTCGCTCTATAAGACAGGTATCGCAGTTGGCGATTATCCGGTTGATCATCACCATGATAAGTATTATCGCCATGTTGAAAATGGTCCACATATCAATTTTTCTCCGATTCCTTCATTTGCTGTACCGCTTGGTGTTATGATTCCACAAAACATTGACGGACTCATCGTTGCAGAAAAAAGTATTTCTGTCAGTAATATCGTCAATGGTACAACGCGATTGCAACCCTGCGTTTTGCTTATTGGTCAGGCAGCAGGAACACTTGCGGCACTTTCTGTACAACAGCGCAAGCAACCGCGCAGTGTGAGTGTACGCGATGTGCAATCACGACTTATTCAACAAAAAGCATTTGCGCTACCATTCCTCGATGGACTCCCCAATGATCCATATTTCGAGCATGTACAAAAAATCGGACTGACCGGAATTCTACGCGGTCGTGGAGTGCCAAATGCATGGGCAACCCAAACGGGGTTTGAAAGTGCCTCCATTATCGGTATTCGTGACATGCGTACTGCTTTTCATGAAGCTTATGGTGGTAAAGATATTACCCCACTTCCCATCGCCCTAACTTCCGGTAATTTTCCAGCAACGCGTATTCATGCGTTAGAAGAGCTAGCACGCTACGCAAAAACTATCCCCGAACAAAACGGCAAGAAAGTTGAGGCATTTCTTCGAGAAAACCTAGCTTCTTTACTGAAGCGCAAAGAACTTGCCTTTATACTGCATGAAGCATTTCGTCCATTCGATAGACCTATTTCTCTGCAAGGAGAAATTCTCAACAAAAAGAAGTAGAAAACCTCAACATTAACATCATCTCAGAACCCGCATCACTATTACAAAAAAGCCCCGCAAGAAAACTCTTACGGGGCTTAACGTTTATATCCTTGTAGAAATTAGTTCGCGGGATCAGCCGGAACATTTGGATTATTATCACGTTCTGATTGAGGATACGGATAGAAATTCCGTGTACGCTCAATAGTAAAGAACGGACTTTGTGCCGGTGCAACAGCAGGACTGTAAGCCGCTGTCGGTGCTTGCGCAGGTGCAGGACGACCAAAACGACGTGCATCTGCCATACGCATACCGGTCATAAAGAGTTCAGAACAACGTTGACGATAAATCTCAAGCAAAACCGATGCTTGATCTTGTGCACCACTGTATGCCGGTAAACTTGCGCCCAGACCAAGATAATCTTGTGCCGGTGTTTTTTGGCGAACACGATTTAGCTCGGTAATAGCACCGGCAATATTATTCAATCGCGCTTGTGCTTCGGCACGAATCAAGGCAACTTCACCCGGACGGAAAACCGGCATAGCGCGATCGACCGCACCAAATGGACTTGTAGCAACAGTATGCGAACCAACCGGAAGATTGCGCAAAACAGAACCGCCCGAGCGATTTGTAATGAAAAATCGTGTCCGAAGTGAATCTGCCGGATCGACAAGTGCAGGCGGTAAACCATAGTTTTGACGAGGTGCCCAACGAACAACAAGTGATGTCAAGTTAAAGATTGGATTAGGATTGATGGAGTTGTCATAGCGAAACTCCGAACGACCGGCAGTTGTAATATCTACTGCTCCGGCAAAGTTTAATGCATCCTGCCAATTACCTGCGATGATCGAATAACGAGCACGCAAAAGTGTGATTGTATTGCCCAAATTAAATCCACGCACCATTGCACGAGTATTGAATTCTTGAGTCAAAAAGAGTGCATTAGGATTTGCACCATACTGTTGAACAGTCTGTGCCGCGCTTGCCAGCAAAGTTAAAACCTCTTGCAAAACACGTGCATTTGGCTGAAATGCTGCAGGACTTGTTGGTGTACCAACCGCAATGGGAGCTTGATCGAAACATTGAGCAATTTGACCAAGAGCCATTGCTTTATAAGTGCGAGCCAATGCACCCATCATCTTATACGTTGAATCGGATGCAGGCGCGGCATCGGTAACAGCAATAAGGCGATCAGTAAGATAAATGGTACGATACATCGCGGTCCAAAGATCACCAATATGAGAATTGAGTGCAGGTAATGCTGCTCCACCATCTTCTAATTCAACAAATGCTACCTGGTTGATATCGGAAGCTACTTCTCGTGCCGTCGTACCCGGAATGAAAATACTTGTCTGTACTCCATTGACGGCAAAGGTTTGTTGCATACCAATCGAAGTTACAAGTACACCATCACGTGTTGCAAATGCTTGAGCATCGGTTGCTTGGTTAGGGTTAGTAATGTCAAGACTACATCCGGTCTAAAGAATGCCGACACTTGCAACTGCC
>DHLT01000270.1:0-5625 GCA_002405405.1 Ignavibacteria bacterium UBA4661
GAACCCGGATGCCCTGCAACGAAAACAAGTTCATTGAGTGCGGCACCTTTGGTATTCCATTTTAGAAAATGCTTCGGTTCAACCGGTTTGTCGTTTTCATACACACGAAAGAGTGTAAAATCAAGATTCCACCGCGGAAAAGTAAAATTATCAGCATCACCACCAAAGTATGCAATACCCTTTTCCGGGGCAAATACTAAACGAACATCGGTGTATTTCTTGTAAAGGTACAGCCAATACTCACCCCCACGATAGAGATTGACGATATCCGCACGTAAGCCGGTTTTGGCGGTTGCTTCTTGCTGGATTTTTCAAGTTCAGCATTGATGGTATTGGTTTCTTCTTGTGCTGTCATACCCGCTTTAAGCATACTATTAACACGAACGGTAACATTTTCCATTTCCATCAACACATTAAGCTCTAAGTCAGCACATTTCAACTCTTCGGCACGGTTTTTTGCATGAAATCCTTCCTTGAGCAGATCACGCTTTTCGGTAGAGAGTTTTTGTAATTGTCCTGAAGCCACATGGTGATTGGTTAGCACTAGACCATCTTTGCTGATAAAAGAACCCGACCCGCCATCATTAAAACGTACTGCCGCACGCTGAACATGGGTCAGCCATTCTTTGGTAATGGTAAAGCCATACTTCTCTTGAAGTGTTTTTATCGGAAGATTATCTATCGTCCACATACCTTCATCTGCATGTATGGCAGAGAAAGACAAAAGAGTTACGCTTGCTATACCAACGGACAAGCGACTTACACGATGCTTGAGTGCTGAGAAAGAAAAATTCATATAGTTAATTCGGAAAAACAGTAAAAGAGGAAAAGATCAGCGATTATCAAACAGAGTATGAAGCAACGATACGGGGGAAGTTGGTAATAAGTTCCGGCAGTTTTGCCAGATCCTTACCACCTGCTGTTGCAAGATGGGGTCTGCCCCCGCCGCCGCCGCCGACTTCTTTCGCTGCCAATCCGACAAGTTTGCCGGCAGGGTGCGAAGATTTGATGTCGTCTGTTACTACGCATACGAGTTGAATTTTATCGCCAAGAATTGTACCAAGCAAACCTATACCGGAAGAGCCAAGTTTGTTACGCAATTCATCGCCAAGAGAGTTGAGTTGATCAGCATCACTGACTTCAACGATGTCGACAGCAACACGTATAGTATTTATGGTCTGTGCTTTGGCAATAATGCTCTCGATTTTTCCGCCAAGCGAGGCAAGCTGTGTTTTGGCGAGTTCTTTTTCAAGCAATTTGATTTTGTCATTGAGTGATTCAGCATGGACAGCACTTTTCTGTAATTCTACTTCAAGATGTGCAAGATATTTGCGGAGACCCGATCCTGTAATGCCCTCAATACGACGTGTACCTGCGGCAATGGAAGATTCACCGATAATCTTGAAGTAACCAATTTCGCTTGTATTGCGAACATGAGTGCCTCCACAGAATTCGGCAGAGAATTTATCATCGATAACGACAACACGCACACGATCGCCATACTTATCGCCAAAAAATGATTTCACACCGGGAATTTTGCGAGCTTCGGTAATCGGTAAATCATGAGTTACGACAGCATGAAATTCTTGGATTTTATCATTGACTATATCCTCAATTGCTTGTAATTCTTGATGAGATACTTTTTGGAAATGCGGAAAATCAAATCGCAAGTGATCAGGATGCACAAGTGAGCCGGATTGTTGAACATGTGTGCCTAACACACGGCGCAGAGCTTCATGCAAAAGATGCGTAGCTGAGTGATTTGCAACAATATCTTGCCGGCGGCGTTTGTGGACTTCTGCACGAGCAATTTCGCCAACGAGAGGTTCGACCTCTGTCTCGCAGATATGTACAAAGGTATTGCCAACTTTGCGTACATCGGTAACTTGATAGACCGAACCGCCAAATGTCAGTGTTCCTATATCGCTTACCTGCCCTCCCATTTCAGCATAAAATGGAGTTGTTTCGAGAATAACTTGATTGTCTTTGAAATAGAGAATTTTACTTTCGGTTGTGAGTATGTCATAACCAACAAATTCGCTAGTAACTTCTATTGCAGGTAGTTCTACTTGCTGTATTGTAGATTTTCGGGCAGAACGTGAACGTTCCTTTTGTTCTTGCATCAACGATTGAAATCCTGCTTCATCAACATTAAAACTACGTTCGCGAGCAAGGAGTTGTGTCAAGTCGAGTGGGAAGCCAAAAGTGTCGTACAATTGAAAAGCATCTGCACCGCTGATCGTATCGTTGGTGCTACGCTCTGCTGCTTCTGCAAAACGTTCCAAGCCACGTTCAAGAGTTTGTAAAAAGGCTTCCTCTTCTGCTTTGATAACTTTTTCAACAAGAGCTTGTTGCGAAACAGAGTCAGGGAAAATATCTCCCATTGTATCGGCAAGAATTTGTACTAGGCGATATAAAACGGCAGAATGTAAACCCAGATTGCGTGCATAGCGCGAAGCGCGGCGCAGAATGCGCCGAAGGACATAGCCGCGCCCTTCATTGCCAGGTAATGCGCCATCTGCAATCGAGAAAGAAACAGTACGGATATGGTCTGCCATAACGCGCATTGCCACCCCATCTGTATTCGTTAGTTCGGGCGAATATGTCTTGCCCGAAATATGTTCAATTGCATTGATGATGGGCATAAAAACATCGGTATCATAATTAGAATCTTTGCCCTGTATTACTGCGCAAATACGCTCGAAACCCATGCCTGTATCGACATGTTTGTCGCGCAAGGGTTCAAGTGTGCCATCGGGCTTGCGGTTGTATTGAATAAAGACATTATTCCAAATCTCAATCACTTCCGGTACGCCAGCATTTACGAGTGGACCTCCGCTCAAGTCGGGAGTGCGGTCATAGTGAATTTCAGAGCAGGGACCGCAGGGTCCTGTTTCACCCATTTCCCAAAAATTATCTTTTTCACCAAAACGATGAATGCGCTCAGTAGGTAAGTATTTTTCCCATATAGTAAATGCTTCATCGTCAGTACGATAGACCGTTGCATGAAGTCGTGCCGGATCGAGTTTCCATACTTGTGTCAGTAATTCCCAAGACCATGCAATGGCTTCCTCTTTGTAGTAATCACCGAAACTCCAATTCCCTAACATCTCAAAAAATGTATGATGATAGGTGTCGTAACCAACTTCTTCTAAATCGTTATGCTTGCCGCTAACACGAATGCATTTCTGTGTATCTGCGGCCCGTTTGTATTCACGTGCGCCGGTGCCAAGAAAGACATCTTTGAACTGATTCATGCCTGCATTAGTGAAGAGCAGTGTTGGGTCGCCATGAGGAACAACAGGCGCGCTTGGCACAATACGATGGTCTTTGGATGCAAAAAAGTCTAGAAACCCTTGACGGATAGCACGTGAGGTCATAACACCATAGAGAGATAATGAAACAGAATCATGATTTGCATTGACTAACTAAGCATAGTAAGTACGATAAGTCGTACGCACTATGTAAGAAATCTCATTCAGGAACTCAATAGAAGTTTGCTGCTGCACTAATAATAGATATTGTCGTACAACAAGAAATTTCCTCAAGGAGTTATTTTGGAAAGAGAATTAAAAAGATACAAAAAGGCATGCTTATTGGGTCGAAAAACCGATAAGAATATCGCGAGGAGAGGTAGTAGGAGAGTGAGGAAAGGATGATAGATAAACATCAAGAATGAAAGAAGTTTCATTCTGAAGTCATTCTCTCTGGTTCATTATTCCGTGAAATTTCCATAAATTGCAAATCTGTATCGTAATATGCTATGTGTTTTGCTGCGAAATCATAGCGGAATTACGTGGATTGTTCCATTATTCTTCAACCTCTTGAGGGTATTATCATGAGCAACGCGGTTGCCCTTAGCAAAGTCCGAAATATCGGGATTTCGGCACACATCGACTCCGGCAAAACAACGCTTTCTGAGCGAATTCTTTTTTATACTGGTCGTATCCATGCGATCCACGAAGTTCGCGGGAAAGACGGCGTTGGTGCGAAAATGGACTCGATGGATTTGGAGCGCGAAAAAGGGATCACGATTCAATCGGCGGCAACATTTTGCGAATGGGGAGATTATAATATCAACTTGATTGATACTCCGGGCCACGTTGATTTTACCGTTGAAGTAGAGCGCGCTCTCCGCGTTCTTGATGGGGCGGTTCTTGTTCTTTGCTCTGTGTCAGGTGTACAGAGTCAATCAATCACCGTTGATCGCCAAATGCGTCGTTATCATGTTCCTCGCTTGGCTTTCATTAACAAAATGGATCGCTCGGGTGCTAATCCTGATCGTGTTGTTGAGCAGTTGCGTGAGAAATTAAAACATAATGCAGTGATGGTAACAATGCCCATTGGTCGTGAAAATGATTTTGCTGGGATCATTGATTTGCTTCGTATGAAAGCGGTGTACTTCGATGGTGATAGTGGTGAGACATTGCGCTTTGAAGAAGTACCAGCATCGTTGCTGGAAGAAGCCAAGGAACGTCGTAATCGTCTGATTGAAGCATGCGCTGATTTCGATGATGTTATTGCAATGAAATTTTTAGAGGGTGCAGAAGTTTCGCGTGAAGAATTGATCCCTGTGATCCGCAAGGCAACACTTAATCTTGATTTGACACCGGTTTTTGTCGGTTCTGCTTATCGAAACAAAGGTGTTCAACTGCTTCTTGATGGTGTTGTTGATTACCTCCCAAGTCCCGAAGAAGTAAAGATCGAGGCGTTGGACCAAGATCAAGGTGAAGCTAAAGTTCAACTTTCTTCTGATGCAAGCAAGCCACTTGTTGCACTTGCATTCAAATTGGAGGATGGACGCTATGGCCAATTGACCTACATGCGCATCTATCAGGGAACAGTGAAAAAAGGTGATATGATCATTAATATGCGCGACGAAAAACGCTTGAAAGTTCCGCGCTTGGTACGCATGCACTCTAATGAAATGAATGAGATTGATGAAGCAAAAGCGGGCGATATTATTGCAATGTTTGGTGTTGATTGTGCTTCGGGTGATACATTTACTGACGGAAAGACTAATGTTACAATGACATCGATGTTTATTCCAAACCCCGTTATCGAATTAGCTGTTGCTCCTAAAGAAAAAGGTGGTACGGTCAATTTCTCAAAAGCATTGAATCGCTTTACCAAAGAAGATCCAACTTTCCAAGTTTATCGTGATGAAGAGAGCGGTGAAACTATTATTAAAGGAATGGGAGAATTGCACCTTGAGATTTACATCGAGCGTATCAAGCGTGAATACAATTGTGAAGTTGTCGTTGGTAAGCCGAAAGTAGCATTCCGAGAGACAATTCTGAAAAAAGCGGAATTTAACTATACGCACAAAAAACAAACCGGCGGTTCGGGTCAATTTGCACGTGTTGCAGGTTATATTGAACCATTACCGGAAGATGCAGAATTGAAATATGAATTTATTGATGATATCGTAGGCGGTGTTATTCCACGTGAATATATTCCTGCGTGTGATAAAGGATTTGCTGAGCAAATCGCAACGGGTCAATTGATTGGTCAGCCAGTGGTTGGTGTTCGCGTCGTTTTGAACGATGGCGCATACCACAGTGTGGACTCATCCGAAATGGCGTTCAAAGTTGCGGCAATGGCTGCGATGCGTGAGGCTACAAT
>DHLT01000270.1:5772-6573 GCA_002405405.1 Ignavibacteria bacterium UBA4661
GGCTGCGATGCGTGAGGCTACAATGGATGCGGCTCCAGTTGTTCTTGAGCCAATTATGAAAGTGGAAGTTTCTGCACCCGAAGAATTTCAAGGTTCGGTGATTGGTCAAGTAAACCAACGTCGAGGTTTGATTCTTGGTACAGAAACGGACAATGGCTACTGCGTTGTTGAAGCAGAGGTGCCGTTGAGTGAAATGTTTGGTTACTCTACCGATTTGCGTAGTGCGACACAAGGCAAAGGGGAGTTCTCGATGGAGTTTGCAAAGTATGCTCAAGTGCCGAAAGCTATCCAAGAAGAGATGGTAAAAGAGTATCAAAAACGCCGTGCCGAGGGTAATAAGTAATTATTCCTTTCGCACAATGAGTGCGTGATGGTTCGAAGTAAAGCCACGTGTCGCCAAGTTGCTCAAACGCGTGGCTTTTCTTCCCTCGACAAGAAGAAAAAACTTGATGATAAGTGTTTGAATTTAAAACACTTGACTGATATTGCGAAAAAATGTATTTTAGCAGTCTTATTCAAAAATCAAAAGTACAGTAGCAATAATTTTATTCGGAGTAGTACGTGCCTACAATTAATCAATTGATTCGGAAGGGAAGAACGGTTCTCGTAGAAAAAAGTAAGTCTCCTGCGTTGCAGGCATGTCCTCAAAGACGTGGGGTTTGTACGCGCGTGTATACAACAACACCAAAGAAGCCGAATTCAGCTCTCCGCAAGGTTGCCCGTGTTCGCTTGACTAATCAAATTGAAGTAACTGCGTACATTCCGGGTGAAGGTCATAATCTTCAAGAGCACTCAATCGTT
>DHLT01000270.1:6761-6993 GCA_002405405.1 Ignavibacteria bacterium UBA4661
GGATTTGCCGGGTGTGCGTTATCATATTGTTCGTGGTGCTGCAGATACCCAAGGTGTCAAAGATCGTAAGCAAGCCCGCTCAAAATATGGCGCAAAAAGACCAAAGCCAGGTCAGCCCGTGGCTCCGGCAGGGAAAGGTAAGAAGTAAGTTTGAATAGATCCTAAGGACATTTTTAACGTTAAGTATAGTATCATGAGAAAAGCAAAACCAGTCCGTCGTCCGTTTGATCCT
>DHLT01000210.1:0-2050 GCA_002405405.1 Ignavibacteria bacterium UBA4661
CTTGCAGAGCTTGTTGAATTTGCTTGATAAAAATGGTATCAAGTATGGTAAAGCTCCTGTACAAAACAATCTCCGTGGCTATCAGTATTCATCGGGCAAATCCAACACCTTTTCGACAACCGAACAGGATATTGTTGTGAGCGTGTATCAACCAAAGTCAGTGTTGATTCAAGCACTCTTCGAGCCGGAAACGGAACTCGCCGACAGTTTGACCTATGACATTACGAGTTGGGCAGTGCCGTATGCGTATGGGATTGAAGCATTTGCCCTTGAAACGAAGTTTGAGCCATCCGGCACCGGCACCAAACCAACCGTCAACAACACATCGCTTGGCAAGCCGATGGCATATCTTGCTTCGTGGAATGCTTCGACCAATGCAAAGTTTTTATCAGCACTCTTGACACAAGGTATTCGCGTGCGTTATGCCACCGAACCGTTTGAATTTGGTGCGAAGAAATTTGTTACCGGTTCGCTCATCATCATGCAAGCAGGGAATGAACGTCATGCTCAATTCCATGAGAAAGTAACGACTCTCGCAACACAATTCGGCATACAACTTTCGGCAACGAATACGGGCTTTGTCGATAAAGGTAAAGACTTTGGTTCACCCGATGTTCGCCCGATCAAAGCTCCACATATCGCTGTTGTTGGTGGTGCAGGAGTTTCTTCGCTCAATGTCGGCGAAGTATGGTTTTATCTCGAACAAGAGCTTGATTATCCTCTTACCATGCTTGAGCGCGATCAAGTTCCCAACACTGATTTGTCGAAATACGATGTGCTTGTTCTTCCTTCGGGAAATTATCGTGCATGGGGCGAAGCAGGCGAAACCAAACTGCGCGACTGGGTGGCACAAGGTGGCAAAATCATCGCGCTGGATGGTGCCGTCAATTTCTTTGCCGATAAAAAGTCTTTCGAGTTGAGCACGGCTCTCTATGGTGATGAGAAAAAAGAGAAAGAGCGTACCGACAGTCTGATTTCTAAACAAGAACGCCTGATGCCTGTTGCCCAGCGCGAACGTGCAAGCATTGCCAGTGGTATCGGCGGAGCAATTTTTGAAGTAAAAATCGACGACTCCTATCCGCTTGGCTATGGCACTCAAGGAACATACTACACCCTTAAAAGCAGCTCGCAACGATACAACTACCTGAAGAATGGTGTGAATGCAGGAATTATCCCGAGTATGCAACATCATCGTGCGGGTTTTGTGGGCTATAAAGCAAAAGCATCAGTCAAAGAAATGTTGCAGTATGGTGTTGAGAATATCGGTCTCGTACACATCGTGTATATGGTGGATAATCCTCTCTTCCGTTGCTTCTGGGAAAATGGCAAACTGCTCTTTAGCAATGCCCTCTTCTTGGTTGGGCAATAAGACATCAAGCATTCTTCTTTACACTACCAAAGCCCTTTTGCACATTGCAAGAGGGCTTTCTTATTGCATGACACCTATCTCATGAACGCCTTCATGCAGTGTATCTACTATTTTTTCGTACTATCCTGCGCCAATCGCAAAGAATCTTTTTTGCGATCTGATGCCTTGCGAGCGGAATCAATCATGGTTTGCATATAGTCGCGTCTGCGCTCTTTGGCTTGGCTTTTTTGTTCATAGCGTTCGCACGCACCGAGCAGGAGAAGCGCAAAAAGCAGGCATAGTATCAGTGAGAGAGAGTATCGTTTCATCGTTATCAAAAGTTCTTTGAACAAAGTATGTTGGGGCATGGAGTATCAAACTAACAGAATTGTCCGGAAACCATCGAAAGATTTCCGCTCTACTGTCAGTTGAAACTATCGCGTTGCCCGAAAACACAACACCCCCATACGTGCATGTATGGGGGTGTTGTACAACAAGTTTTTTTTACCAACACAAGAACTTAAAACCGAATGCCAGCAACAAGCCCTATGGTGGAGAAGTTGTCGTAATGAGAAAATGTCTGTTGAAATTGTGCTCCAAGATATATGGCTCCAATATCACGGGTGAAACTCTGACGTAATGTCCATGCAAAATTATTGTCTCGATACGCACCTCCATTAAGGGTATAGTCAATGCGTGATG
>DHLT01000210.1:2197-9541 GCA_002405405.1 Ignavibacteria bacterium UBA4661
GTCAATGCGTGAATAGAGCAAACCAGCACCAATTGTTGAGCGACTCCTCAGCCATCCCAAGTTTGCTTCTATCCCTCCATGCAAAGCCCAACTACCTTGTATAGTTGTACTTTTCGAGACTTTTTGGACACCAGTAGATGGTGTGTATATGAAATAGTCGCCGGGTCTTCTCTCAGATCTGTCACCGACTATTCCTATATGAACACCCACGTACAGCGAGGTCACGTCATCCTGTAAAGAGAATCGCATACTCGGTTCTATTGCCAACTGGAAAGCGCGAATATTACGCTCGAAGAAATCTCTGCCTGACTCATCTGAGTTGATCGGAATAACGCCAAATGTGCCTTCAACTGAAAACCTTGGTGATATACTACGTACTGTTGCTGTATTGGAAAGCGACAGACTTTGACCATACAAAGCGCAATCACGAAAAGTAAAAAGAGCAAGAGTGTATATCACGAATGCAATATTGATGGTTTGTATTTTCATATGGGTTACGAATAGTTTGTAGATGGATACTTCATCAACCGCACCCTTGTTTAGGATACATGGATGCGGTTGATGATGCCTCTATTTGAAAAAAAATGTATAAAGTTTAGCGGAATGTTCTGTAACGCGCTTCAATGGGAGAGTTTTGCTTAAACACCTGTCCCGTTACCACAGTTGACCCAATCTGATGATTTTCCAGATAATCATCACCATCTGGCCAGACAAGATCTTCTTCCCAAAAATCAATCCAAAGCATTCTTAAGCTTGACGGAATATAGCCTCGATCGTTCCAGAATGTAGCAAAACCGTAGGGGTATCCAACGTCTATAGTTGAAGGGATAATGGGCGTCCATGTATAGAATGGGGTACCCCATGATGACTTGATTGTCATGGGTTTAGGAGGATCCTTGGGGATTACTTGATAATGAAAGAATCGCTTGCGACCTCCACCCCCATTTATTTCGTTGAATATCTGCCAATCCCCTGCCAATGATTGTTGCCAACCTATATAGTAGAATTCAGGGCTGCCACCAAACCACCCCTCAAAATCGCTTGCTTGACCGTGCACAGAAACATCTGTCAGCTCAACCGAAACCGGAGCACCCAGCATTGAGATGCTACTAAATGACTTACCGCTCTGATAAGTGTTTGGTGTCGATTTAGGCAATTCAATCTCTACTTTGTTCGGATTGATTTTCACGTGCTCATTGAACGTGACGATGATGACGGGGCGATTATCTGCCATTTCTTTACTCACTTTAATCTTTTTACCATCGGCAGTGTAGCCATCAAGTTCAGCATTTCTTTCCTTCTGCTGACTGGATTTGACGAATGCTATTATTGGTAATATTTTTTTGTCCCACTTTTCGGCATTATACCAGTATAGGTGAATCGGAGCATTAGTAAATTCTTCGATTGCCTGTATTTCTGACGTGTAAGGATTGGCGGATACGTTTGCGAGCAATTTGAGGTCTGTAAGTTGTTTGACAATAGTTGAGAGTAATACTTCTGTTTCCCCATCAAACTTTTTCATTGTTTCTGCATAGATGATGTCCGCAACCGACTTATCGCTAACGAATGTAGCAAATATAGCCGCTGTTTTCTCAAGAGCCTTGTCAATACCTGCAATCTTTTCGGGAGTAAACTTTGCCTTTCTTTCAGCTTTAAGCATTTCACGATAAAGTTCCGGCGTCATTTTGACATCGTTTGTCTTGCTTGCAAGAGTATTCTCATTGCCGAAAATATCTGACGAGTTTTGCGTAGTGCAACTCATCACTATGCCTGATGCCACGAACCCCAACACCAAACAGACGGCTTTTGGGTTTAGACATTGTACTATGTGCTTGCGTACATACGCTACGGATACAGTAAGCAGTGAACTATCGTTTGTCACCATAATGACTCCTTTGAAAAATGAAGAGATGCTCGCAAAATCTGTACGTGGTTATGTTTGGTAGTTCACACAGATGTGCACAATGGTGCTATGAGTGGCTCAACATCGTAGCACGTTGCACGCATGAGAAAAGATGAGCAATGAATAGATTTCTCATGCGATTATTGCGTCTTACCACTGATGACAAAAACGCGGCGCGAACATACCACACTATTGGTGTCTTTGCAAGAGCCAAAAGCCCACAGTGCGATACAATCGTATGAAGTGCGACAAAAATCGTACAGGATGCGACACAGAGCCATCGAAATGCACCGACACTTTTGCAAAATCGGGGTGTTTTTTGCATGATTTTTCGATAAGGGTAGTTTTTTGAGTGCTGTTTACCTCAAAAAACACCCCCATACGTGTGTGCATGGGGGTGAGCATCCATAATTCTGAAGCCGCAGTACAAGCTATTTCTTGACCGCTCTTTGTACAGTTGCATCGATATACTTTTGCTCTTCTCTCAACAAGCTATCATATTCCTTTTGGAGCGTGTATTTGTACTGCTTGATACTATCAACTTCATGTTGCAGGATACTCATCGAGTATTGCGACGGCGATGGAGACGACCACCAAACTATTACATGAAAGAATACCAAGACAATTGCTCCTGCTACAACAACAAACAGTGTGTTGATAGCAGTGCGAAGGTAAGGATTGCTTGCATACCAATTTCTTACAGAGTCGATGGTCGAAAAAAAATTATTGGACATGGGTGCTTCCTCCTTCGTGCTTTGAATTGCTGTGTTGCTTCATTGCCTTTTCTTGTATCATTAAACGAAGACGGGCAATTTTCTCTTCCAGCATAACAATATCTTTCGTGGTTTGATAATACTCTTCTGTGAGCGCGAGGAATCGCTCGGTATCAGCATTCCGTTTTACGACTACTTGTGATAAATTGCTGACATTGAAACTTTCAATGAATGCTTGTTTTTCAATGATATAAAAGACACTATAAACAAGAGTCAGTACTAAAAAAATAATACTTACTCGTGCAATAAATGAAGGCTTCGATTGATGCATTAAGGGCGTATTCATACAGTTTGGCACCGATGACAGTTGTAGATTATTTGGTTTATTGTCAAGATTAATCCCAACGAATTCTAGAGAACACTCTACAACGGTTAGTGCGTGGGTTATAAACAACTTCGCACTCAACACGTGCAGTTTCCCCAAACGTAACGCCAGCTATTTGTATTCCAAACGGAACAGTCATATCAATATAAAATGTAAAAGGACCGTCTGTAAAAGTTGTCGGTTGATACGAAGTTACAGCAAAGTTTTGAATAGACCATCCTATCGTCACTCCAGTCATATAGATACTTGCCGGACCATCCCAATTCGTTACTGACCAACCATGAGCACCAAGCCAAGTCTGAAAGCTAAAATGAATGTTTGAAAACCAACCTTGCTGAATAACAATATCAACAACACCCATTCCTCTACCATAGTCATTTGAATATCCCGCACCAGGGTGTATTCTTGGAGCGAATTCATCAACACGGTCATCAGTCAATGATGTTATCTCACCTGCTAGATTTTCCGTTAGTGTGTTTTCTGCTTGAAACGACAAGGATTGTAGCTGTTGAGCAATAAACTTTTTCGCCTCTTCCATAGTTGCAAATTCTTTTACTTTCATACCTTTAGGTAAAGAAGATGCCGAGATAGGTTTCAGGCGAAATTTTTGTAACTCATCTGAGTTTAACGGAATAATCTTGATCGCGCCGTGTTCATAGTCTTTATTTTTCTCTAGAGACCTTCCCGATACCTTATCTTGTTGAGCTACTTCTGTACCTTCTGGGGTTGTCCGATGTGAAACATTCAATGTATCAATAGGATCGGTGCAAGATACAAGTACTAACGACATAATGCCCATTGAGCTGAGCATTAAAATTCGTTTGCGTAGATACGCTACGGATACAGTAATCAGTGAACTATTGTTTGTCGTCATAACGACTCCTTGAAAAACATGTCGCCTACCTTTTTAATTTATTATGTTTGTGTGTGGGCAAAACGTCTAAACCGGCTGGAATGGTTCTTGTTCTACTCACACTCGCATGAAGAGGTAGACTAAACTTCTTTGTGCGATTTTTTTACTGTGTTGTCTTATCATTCACACACGTTTTCTGCGCCTTGGCTACCATCACCCAAACGCGGCGCGAACATACCACACTATTGGTGTCTTTGCAATAGCCCAAAGCCCACAGTGCGATACAATCGTATGAAGTGCGACAAAAATCGTACAGGATGCGACGCAGAGCCATCGAAATGCACCGCCACTTTTGCAGAATCGGGGTGTTTTTTGCATGATTTTTCGTCAAGGGTGGTTTTTGAGGGATGTCTTGCACATATTTTCAAAGCAAGTGAGTACTCACTTCTCCGGTAGAGATAGATAACGAGCGTTGATACGTTGGTCTAATACATGGCGATAATTACGCGACACTTTGAACGACTCTCCTCCATCATTGGAGTTGTTGATACGTACCGCTACATGCAAGTGTTTGTTCTCGAAGTATGTTTTTTCGACATAATCAACATTGACGATAACATCACGAGAAATTTGCACCATCGTCGATGGAGACATATTTTCCAACATAACACTCCATGCTTTCACCCCTTGATTTGCAATCATCGCTCTACCCGACGCCAGTACAAATTTTGCCCCCGTGAGATATGCTTCGCAGTACACAATGTCGGCTATTCGTACTAATTGCCTTTCTGAGCCTGTATTGATAACAAGTCTGTCGATAGCATCTATCGGACCGGTACTATATGCCGAACCGACACTATAGGGCAAAGCTTCGTACTGAATATTGGCGTATCTTCCGTAAGAAGGTGCATCCGCCGGAGGCATCAGTGCATTACGAAATGCTAATTGTACAAGATGACCGGCATTGATCCCCAAACTCATACTATCACCACTTTGTGGTTCGCCTATATTGATGATGATAAAAGGTGCAATCATCTCGATAGTGTTCGGGTCGGCAAAGATGCGATCTGCTAATGCGCTTTGCCAGCCAATATCGCAAAAGACAAGTGATGGCTGAATCGTACAGAGAGCATCAAAACCATCCTCAACGGT
Organism: Ignavibacteria bacterium UBA4661; assembly: GCA_002405405.1. Classification (GTDB taxonomy): domain Bacteria; phylum Bacteroidota; class Ignavibacteria; order Kapaibacteriales; family UBA4661; genus UBA4661. The sequence goes on from DHLT01000210.1 coordinate 7,204, forward strand.
GGCACAATATCCTAGTGTACCAATATGATCGCCTAAAACTTTCTGAAGAATTTGCTCGACAAGATCAGCAATGACTCGCCGACCATGAATAACAAGACAATGAAGAGGCATACAAACGCTGAGAATTATTAGACAAGGCAAGCGCACTACTGCCCACTACCGCGCACTACCGCAATATAAACATCACTATAACCACAGCAGAATATGTAAAGAGTTTTTTTTCTGCTTTTTGTACAGTTATTGAGCCATGCCATCCCCAATAAACAAAGTCCATCACTGTATCACTACGGGAATGGACTTATAATCTCTGTATGGCATAGAGTGTGTTTTCTTCCAACACATTGTCGGGGGTAACTTCCTTGTTAAATACTGCTGTGTATGCCATGCAGAAGACATATTCAAGAAACCTGCACGGGAGTATTGTGATAATTATTCTTTCGAGAGTTCTGCCAATTCTTGTTGTGCAGGAGCAAAGTCCGGATCGATTTCAAGAGCACGCTCCAACATGATACGGGCATTTGCTTTGTCGCCAAGATCACGCAGGCACACACCCGCACCAAACCAACCATTGGCATTATCAGCATTGACCTCGACCGCCAACGCAAACATATCACGGGCTTCTTCTTTCGCATTTTCGCGATACAAACATTCGGCACACTCGCACAAAATTAAGTCTAATGTGATACCGATACGCGAAACAAAGCGATGGTATTTCCACCCTTCCATGAGTGCCATAAAAAGAACAATGGCATTTTCTGATTCACCGCGCAAACGGGCAAGCGTTGCCTCGAGATACATCGTATCAGGATGATCTTCGCTTATAACATCACATTTTACCAAGCACTCTTCAGCCAGTGCATATTGCTTATCCTGAATACAGAATGAAGCCAAACGATGCAGAGCCAATACCGCGTATTGTTCCGACAAGCCCCCCATGCGTATTGCCACATGGTAAAGTTCGATTGCCTCATCTACACGACCGGCGAAATACTCTTGCTCTGCTTTACCAAAAGCAATAATGCCATCGTCTTTATCGGCGAGCGATTCTTCCGATTGCTTGGCAAGCGTTGTACCCAAGATATGATCGACACGATGCAATGCCTTGAGCGTTGCACGATTCCATGTCCACTCGGTACGTGCACGCAAAGCGGCATCCATACCCTTTGTTGCGGCTACCAGCGGATTCTGATATGCATATTGCATAGCGGTGATAATATCCTCCACACGCGGCACCAACAAATATGCTTCACCGACCAATTGCTCTTTGATGCTATCGAGTGGTACTTGCTCGGAGGGCAGGAGCCATCCGACTTCCTCATCGACAAAATCATCCATTGCCATGCCTTCGGTAACAATGACGGGTTTGCCACATGCCATTGCTTCAAGCGTTGGCATATTGAATCCTTCGCCACGCGAGGGGCAAACGAATACATCGCAAGCACGCAGAAGATCGGCAACTTGTTCATCGGGCACCATCGAATCCATATACCATATTTCAGGAGCATTCGGAGTTTTGCGGAACTCGGCGATAAGCTCATCCATCGGAACATGCGAATTCTTATAAAATGTATCACCACCCATGCCTTTGATGATCAGCGTAACATCATCGGCAGAGGTAAATGCTTGAGCATACGCCTGTAAGAGAAGATCAATACCTTTGCGGAAGGTTGTACCTCCTATGTACAGAAACTTAAAACGTTTCTTCGTGGGCAGTTCTGCCTGCTTGCCAAACGGCGTAAAAATATCGGTACGCACACCATTCGGAATGACTTGAACTTTATCGGCAGGAATGCCCGAACGAAGAAATGCTGAACGTGCGAAGGTGGAGGGTGTCCACACTTCATCGGCTGACATTGCCGCCTCATAGAGGTCTTTGCGGACGGTACTGAATTCCCATGGTTGCATGAGAACCCATTTTGCTCCGGGCGGCTTTTCGGTTTTCGGGGGCCAGGTATGGCGCACCCAGATGTAGGGAAGTTTTTTGATTGCTTGCGGAACTGCTTGCTTGTAGCGAATATCATGCTTATGAATTGCTTCGTATCGACTATGTCCTATCGGCGAAAATTGCTCGGTGCCGAAGGGTATCACCGTCAATTCTACACCCGAACACTGCAAGAGATTATAGCTCTGCTCACGATTGATCGTTGCGAAGGACGAGTACAGAAATTGCGCTCCCTCCCACACGATATTCGCTTGCTTACCCGTTGATACAACTGCCTCGCTTGGCAATGGTTGTACGGCAATTGGTTCTTGTTGTCTTTCCGCAGGAGATTGCGATACAGGTTGTGCTATCGGCTGCGATGCAGGTTGTGGTATCGGTGCAGGCGTACTTGTCTTT
>DHLT01000210.1:9688-13153 GCA_002405405.1 Ignavibacteria bacterium UBA4661
AGTACTTGGCGCCCCCCCCCCTGCAAAACCTATGGGTTCGATCGTTCTTTGTGATTGCTTTGCAACGAGGAAATCTTGGAATGCCGATTTCTTTGCATAGGCGATCAAACTCACCGAACCGGTTGTCGGATCAAGTTGTTCTTCGATACGTGATACTTCCAATCCTGCTTGCACCAAGTGCCCACGCAGAGTATCGGCATCGAAGGCAATACGATTGACATCCACCAAGCTTTTCTGCTGACCAAAGATTATTGCCGATGCTTGCTCGGCAGACCACTTACCTTCTCTATAGGTTTCTGCCTGCTTAGAGAATGCAGGAACCCGTAAGACACATTCACCTTGCGGTTTCAGCAAGCGTGCCCATTCACGCAGTGTTGCCGGTACATCGCGATACGGAATTTGCTGAAGCACATCGCTGGCAATAATACCATCGACAAGATTACTCTCGATAGCAATACGCCGAACATCCATCGCAACAATACGAGGATCATTCCCAAACAGATCGATATTCACGAATCCTTGACGCACATCATGACCACACCCAAGATTCAAATACAAAGGGTTAGGTAAGGGCGAGGGCAATACTCCTGTTGCCCGCTCCGGTGCTGTATGCATGGGTTCTGTAAATCCAATCGAAGGTTTTGATTGTTCCGTCATAGTTGTAAGCTGATGTTGATATTCGTTGTGAGAAAATACCTCGTGCGAATATGCGTTGTGTACAATCAAAGAGTCTTGCTCAACTGCTCCTTGTACTTGTTTTTTTCCTACAACTTCTATGCCATTCCATACATCAGCATATAGCGGCAATATGCCATGCGGATCACTGATCACGATTCGTACACCGCTTCTCTGAGCAAAGAGTCGAGACAAAACGGTATCCACATCCGCAGATTCAGGCAGTACAATGCGCTCGACTGCTCGTTCTTGGAGTATCGTAGTCGAATGACGCAGACCCTGTGGCAATTCTGTTTTTTTGTCTTGCTGATGAAAGAGCATCGCCATGCAACTTTCTACGACCAGAGCAGGTGCAAGGTTTGTCATACACTCAATACCACACGGTGTTTGCCAGTAACAATGCAAGCATGACAACGCGGTATGTTCGAGTGCATAGAAACCACGTTGAGGATTTCCGATGAGAGCAGGATTCGTCAGACCACACAGCAAGAGTGTTGGCGTTGTTACTCCACGAACATTGGCAAGTGCATGACCTATATGGAAAAGTGCGCTGTCAATCGATATGACTGCATCACAGTGCTGTATACAGTGAATCTGCTCTCGGAGTGTTGCTCCATGGCGATACGGTTGGAGAATTCTTGGATCGTCCACACCAATCGAAGTTGTACCAAACACCACAATACGTGCATGAGGATACACCCGAAAGAGTGATTGTACAACTTCTGCACCATGAGGATACGAACGCTTAGCATCTTTATCGGTATGAAATTGCACCGCGATAAGTAAGCATTGCTCCCTCTTCTGCATACCGCAAAGCTCAGCAATCATTCTCTCGACAGTAGTACGCTCATGATCGGTCGGAATATATTGTATTGCATAATCTTCATGATGAATACCTGCAAGATTCCCGAAAATATCCCGAAAGCCAATACCATTGTAGTACTCCGGCAAGCGTGCAATCGTATTCGTGTAATCCAACAGAATGTCAGCACATTCAAATATGGTTGTTGCCTCCGGAGTATCGGGTACAGCCGTTGAATCAATACAAGATAATCCTATAAAAAGTCCTTGGACAAGATCCGGCGCAACGACATGAATACGCACATGCGGGTATTTCGTATGCAATGCTTGTAACACTGATGTCATACACAGCGCATCACCGATAGCATTACCAAGACATACTGCTACATGCTCGGCGCTCTCATACTTTTTGCACCAATACTGGGCTGAAAAACTTGTACGGTACTGTCGTCGCAAGATCTGTGCATACTCAGGTGTGATTGCCTGCAGAGCATTGTTCTGCACCATAATACCATCTTCTGCGTAGAAATGCTCTGCATCGTCGTGTACAAGAGCACTCCACTTGTGCATGAAATGTTCGCGATTACGTATTTCATGTGGAGCTTGCGCATTCGTCATTTCATCGCCGATCGACCGCTTGGTAATCGACTCATAATGATAAGCAGACACATGCGGGTTGTACACAATTTTCCATCCTTGTGTACGAACTTTCATGCACAAATCCGTGTCTTCCCACCCAAAGAAATATGTTTCATCAAAGCCCCCTATCTTCCGAAAGATCTCCGCACGAATAGCCAAGAAAGCACCGGTAACAAACTGTACACTGCGCTCACGATTGACAAAAGGCAAATGTTGCGGCACCGTGAGATACGCATGATAGGGTTCGGCGGGACGATTGCCACGCACACCATATACCATACCTGCATGTTGGATAGTATTGTTTTCGTACAAGAGTTTTGCTCCTTGTACCGCAGTCGTAGGTTGTTCTTTGAAATGTGCCAGCAAAGCATGAAAACTACCTTCTGCTATCTTGGTATCATTATTCAAAAAGACGAGATACTTTCCGCGGGAATGCTCTGCTCCTTGATTGTTTGCATGTGAAAACGATTCATTGCGATCGTTGAGAATGACACGCACGGAATGTTGTTCTTGCAACCATGCCTGTGTACCATCGGTCGAAGCATTGTCAACGATAATAACTTCATGCTTGATTGTACCAATCGTCGCACGAATACTGGTAAGGCATTGCTGAGTGAAATGAAGATTGTTATGGGTAACAATGATAATCGACAACGCAGGTTGGTGCGCTTTCTGCTGTTCCGCGTATTGCCGTTGCATCCATGCAAGCTGATTGTTTTGTGCTTGTCGGAGCGCAGGATGCTCGGCAGTAAATGGTGCATACCAATCATAGATCATCTGCATCGTGTGCATCATATCATCATGTTTTGCTGAGGTCATACTGGAGCCATCGGTGCGCCACGAGTATTCGCAAGTAATCTCAGGAACATGACGAAATGGAAATTGCAGGTTCATACGAATCCATAATTCCCAATCTTCATGCGATGATAACCGTTCATCAAAACCACCAACAACATCAATGCAATACCGCTCATGCAGGACACAAAGAACAGGCGTGAAATTTCCCACCATCATTTCTGCTAATGTGCATTGCGCATTATGCGTTATCGTACGATCTGTTGTCGTGTATGATCCGTCATGATTGCAGACTTGTGTAGCACGATAGGAAGTTGAATACACGACTCGCTCTGTACCATTTTGCAATGCTTGCACTAATGTTGTAACATGGTGTGGGTAGAAAGCATCATCATCATCAAGATAGCCGATATAGCGACCACGAGTATGCACAAGTCCAACATTACGTGCCGATGCCAAACCACTATTGTGATGTAATCGTAGATAGGTTATCTGCTCTATCGGCAATGAACGCAAAACCTGCTCCAACTCCCACTAAACCTGTTAATATTCCAC
>DHLT01000210.1:13235-17305 GCA_002405405.1 Ignavibacteria bacterium UBA4661
GCAATGAACGCAAAACCTGCTCAACATCATTACCACCATCATTGACAATAATAATTTCAATTGAGGGGAAACTTTGTGCTAGAATACTTCGTACAGCGTCAAGAAGCATGGCATTGCGATTCCCCATTGTGGGAACGATAATCGATACTCGTGGTTCATGGATTTGAGCTTGGAGAATTACATCATGAGCTTGCGGGCGAAGCGGTGTATGGTACGGAATCAAGCGCACCAAACGTTCATCTAACTCCACAGGGTGCGTACCGATGGGAATAATACCACGCTCAAGAATGCGATAGCGTGCGCGTATAGCATCTGTTTCTTGTGCAGTAATATCATTCTGCGACAATTCTAATCCCTGTGCTTGATTCCGATAATAGATTCCAAGCACTTGTGGTAACTTTTTGATAGAAACACTATGCCCGATACGCAACCAAAATTCATAATCAGCAGCAACCTTGAATTCTTCGAGAAAGTAACCATACTCCGCATGAAGACGCGCTCTCCACAATGGTTGCGGACCAACGATGTTACGCCGCTCTAATTCTTGATAGGAAAATTCAGGCCAGCCCCAGACGGTGTGTGATGTTGTTGTTTGAAAAGAATCATTGGGTATATCACTGATGAATTGATCGGCATACACAACGCCGACATCAGAATGTTTATCAAGATATTCTGCCATCAGTGCGAGAGCATCAGGTCGGTGGCGATCATCAGCATTTGCATTAGTAATGTACATGCCACGTGCCATGCGAATACCACGATTCCACGCGGCATAGAGTGTTTCCCGCTCAGTACGAATCCATCGAATATGATCCGGGTATCGCTCTGCATAGCGCGCAACAATATCTTCTTCGTGCTCAGGCGATCCGCTAATGACTACAATAACTTCGAGCATACCTTGCTGGAAGAGTGTTTGCTCAATCAAATCTTGCAGGCATCCTTCAATAAAGGCACGAGCATTGTACGCCGATACAATCGCCGATACTCGATATTTTCCACTTTCGATGTCATGCTTCGGTAATACATTCTCAAAGATTTCTCCATAAAAAGACCATGCACCAATACGAACAGCGGTGAGTGATTGCAATTGTTGGTGCAGTTGTACCAAAGCACTTTCATGAACACAAAGACGTGGATATTGTGCCGGAGCCGTGTCATATTTCAGCATGGTAGAGTCCACTTGTGCAATGACTGCTGCTGCCTCATGCAATGCTGAAAAATATGGAAGACAACAATGCTCGATCAGTGCCGGAGTGTAATGATAATCCGTATGTTTTGACGGAATGATAACACTGGGAGCAAGAATAGTTATCGAATGAAAATGGTAAAACACCAAACGATCATGATCAATCAAGACTCTGCCATCATCGTGTTTACTAATGGCATAATTATCTTGATTCCACGGTGCAATACCTGCACCAACATGACGAAGCACATGGATATGCGGAAATCGTGTTGTCCAATCATTTAAATATCCTTGGTCGCCCATACGACCATTATCCGGCGTTGCGTAACACCACTCAATACATCGCTCGCGCCACCATTCCAAAACACTATGAGCAGTTGCATCATTACGAAAACACATCAAGCCCACATTGTACACACCATTCTCCGCAAGGTGCTCTAATCGCTTCGGGAAACGATGTTCATGAATCAACATTGATTTTGTACCGAACTCATCGAAAATTGGTTGCGGATTGCTGTAAAAAAATAAATCTGCATCGAGATAGGTCAGCATTGGTATCGAAGGATCACGAAGCAAGCAATGACGAATGATCGTTGGTGTACATGTCCAACAATACTCAGCAACCGAACGTCCTTCTTTTGCCGACAGCAAAGCATGATCATCACGTTCAATCTCCTCATGAAAACGAATCGGAATAATGCACTCCCACGCTAACCGTACTAAAAATTGATATGTAGCGGAATCCAAGCATACCACATACATACGCCATGCTTCCGGGTCGTGCCTACGGAGTGAATCAATCATCGCTACGCCACGCAGAAGATAATTAGCATCGAAGTATGTACAGTAGTAACGCATGCGATGAGGATTTACTGAGAAAGATCATGATGATGATAAGCATACCATGCCTCTAACCCTGCACATACTCGTGCAACAGAGGCATCATCTAATTCGGGAAACATAGGCAGGGACAGAATTCGCTCATAGAGTTCATCGGTGACAGGAAGTGTATCAGCACCGCGCAAACGTTGAATGTATGCAGTCTGGCGATGAATTGCTTGCGGATAGTGTAATCCTGTTCCAACACCATGGCGTCCCAAAAAATCGGCTAACATTGTTCGATCTGCACATTCAACTACAAAGAGATGCATAACGTGGCGAATACCTTCGGCTATCGAGGGTGGGTAAATTCTCTTCTGAGAAGGAAAATCAAGATAGGTGTGATTCAAATGTTCAAGAGTAGCACAATATCGTGCAGCGATATTGATGCGCCGTTCATTCTCGGCATCAAGATAAGGTAAGTGTACACGTAATATTGCTGCCTGCATTTCATCAAGACGAGAGTTATACCCTGCTGTTGCACTGATATATCGCTCTTTCCACCCATACTGCCGAAGCATACGCGCCTGATCAGCAATCGTACTATTGCGCGTGAGAATAGCGCCTCCATCACCAAAGCACCCGAGATTTTTGGTCGGATAAAAACTGTATGCTGAAGCATGACCGAATGTACCTACTTTTTGTCCTGCTATCATGGCTCCATGTGCTTGCGCACAATCCTCAACAACGATCAAATTATATTGTTCTGCAACACTCATGACAGCCGGCATATCACAAGGATGACCATAGATATGAACAGGAAGAAGTGCACGCGTTTTTGGTGAAATTAACTCTGCTATTCGTGCAGGATGAAGACATCGTGTTTGTGCATCAATATCACATATCACCGGTATTGCTCCGATATACTCAATTGCCGATACCGTTGCTACGGCTGTATGTGCCACGGTAATAACCTCATCACCTGCTTGTACACCACAACTCTTCAGGGCAAGTGCGACTGCATCGGTACCATTAGCAACACCAATACAATACTCAACACCATGATACTCGGCAAACTCTCGCTCAAATGCTTCAACATTTTTTCCCAGAATATATTGACCACTTGCCAGCACACCAAAGATTGCCTGCTGAATAGCATCTTTGGAGTTCTGATACCGCGCCAGCGGATATGCTACAGGGATTGTTGGAAGGTCTATCATTCCATCACCACACAACAAAAGAATATAGAGAATGCTTATGCCAAAGATTATACATAATGAGCCAAGTAATGACTGAAATACGACAACGAATTTCGCACGCCATCGCGTACAGTTAAGCGTGGCGACCAGTTAATTGTTGTGCGCAGCAGTGTGTAATCGCTGTAGTAATCATCAATATCAATTGCTTTTCGTTCGGCAGGAAATTCTACCAATCGATAGCTCCCTCTGCCTATTTGTAATTTCTCAAGTTCTTCGATCAAGAGTTCGGCAGTTTCTTTCAATGTGAATCGCTCATCGGCACCAACATTGTAGATACAGCCATCGGTCTTGTCTGTGATTGCCACACGCAAAAAACATTCTACCACATCATCAACAACACTATAGTCGCGGACTTGCTCACCGGAGCCATAAATGTGAATCGGATGACCTTCCAGCAGTTGTCGAATCCATATTCCTAAGAATGTCTGGCGCGCGTCTTTGATACGCATTCGAGGACCAAATGTATTTGTCAGGCGCAAAACTGTTGTACGCAGACCATACACTTGTTGGTACACAAGATGATACCATTCACCGGCAAGCTTGTTCACACCATTCACATCAATCGGTGCAACCGGATGCTTTTCATCGACTGGTAGATAGCGCGGCTTACCATAAAGCTGGCGTGTACTGGCAAACACAACACGCAGAGCGGGATTATGATGCCGACATGCCTCAAGAATTGAGAGTTGTGCACGAGCATTGATATCGAGATCAGGATACGGATGTACCATCGAATCAAGATGACTGGTTTGCCCGGCAAGATTGAAAAGATAGTCTTTGTCTTTCACCAAATATTTCATCGAGTG
>DHLT01000210.1:17374-18708 GCA_002405405.1 Ignavibacteria bacterium UBA4661
AAAAGATAGTCTTTGTCTATCACCAAATATTTCATCGAGTGTTCGTCGCGCACATCAGAGATATTGATCTGCACGCGATTTTTGATGGGTTCGATATTGAAAAGATTACCACCATACTCAGGAATCAAACTATCAATCAATGTAATCTCAGCATCAAGAGCGACTAAGGCACTTGCCAACGCAGAACCAATAAAACCCAGACCTCCGGTAATCAGAACACGCTTCCCGGCAAAGTGTGGACGCAAAATTTCATTGATATCGGAAGGCAAGATGCACGAAGGAATAGCCATAACAAATGCTCGCGAAATATACTTGTAGTACTCTTATACGGGTTCTATCATCTTCTCAGCAAGAAAGGACATCCAATACGTATCAGTCTCGGGTGACTTCTCATACACGATTGTTTTGACCAAGTGTAATTTGCTCTCGCGTAACCATTGCTCGATAAGGTGCATAGGCAATACCTGCTCAAATGTTTCAACATGGTATGCAAATTTTTTCATGTAGCGAATTTCCTTGCCATAGCATACAGGAATGCGATGGAGAACAACCCACCGATTGCTTACCCGTGCCGCTTCTGCAATATGTTCCGCAGGATTTTCAACAACCAACAAAACACCGGACGACATCGCAAGATCGAAGGATGCGGACACATACGGCAGATGAGCACCATCGGCTACTGCAAACTGTCGGTGTGGATAATACGAACGTGCCATTGCAATGAGTGGTTCCGAATAATCTGTTCCGGTATAGTCAAGAGTTGTTTTTAGCAAGTACTCAAGTCCTTCGTAGTAATAACCGCCGGCACAACCGATGTCTAAGAAACTCATGTGTGGTCGCACAATTTCACGAATCAAATCGCATAACACCGTAAAAGGTTTTGGTGGATGACCACGATACATATCAGCAAGTTCACTATTCACTAATTGGCGTTGGCGCACCGGTATTGACTCGTCTTGCCATGCGGACAGCAAGGCAGTATTACCTTGGACTTCATGAGCAGAAATCGCTTGATGCCCATACGAGATTCGAGCATAATCAAGAGGCGATTGTTCTCGCCGTCTGTCTTCCTGCAATCGCATGTGTCGGCGGATAATCTCGGCAGTCTTTGCCATACGCAAGCGGTATGAATGGTCGCGCAGGCTCCGTTCTTGTCCGGCACGAGCAATTCGCTCGGCTTCGTCTGGATGTGTATGATAATACCGGACTAATTCGACACATTCTTCGTGCGAATGGTAGGTGATAATTTCTTTCCCAAGAACGAAAAAATCAGCGAGATTTTCTTTGAAATCAGTTATCAGCAATGCACCGCACACTGTCGCCTCAAAAAGGCG
>DHLT01000210.1:18808-23548 GCA_002405405.1 Ignavibacteria bacterium UBA4661
ATGCACCGCACCCTGTCGCCTCAAAAAGGCGCATATTATTAGCGTACTGCTCTGCAATCGGTGAATGACGATTGATAGTAATTTTTGATTGTGCCATGATACCAAACATATCGATTCCCCATGCCTCACCATGATGGCATGTTCGAATGGCTGAATGTAACGGCAAGGATTCTGCACCATAACCAAACATAGCAATTGGTGTTTGCAGGGCTAATTGCTCTAAGAGAGAAAGCGAGTCTGTATGATAGGAAGAAATCCCACCGACAAAACTGACTTCATGCTTTCTTTGATGATATGGTACCTTCGGAATTTTCTGTAATACACGCGGATCAAATGCCAAAGGTTGAAAAAATACCTTCAAACCCTTCTCACGAAGTCGATCTGCATAGTGAGGAAAAGAAGTAAACACCATATCGTATTCTTGCCAAGAAATATCACGCTCGATGGGGGTAGCAATTTGCCCGACAATACACTGTACAATACTGCGAGCAGAACGCAAAAACTCACGTGGTGTTGCATTCATATCTTGCACATACAGTATTGTCGGTTTAGTCATGTGAATTTGCTGTAGTGCCGTACCCCATTGGTCAGACTGCATGACTCCATACTCTCTGCACCATGCTTGTTGAAGCTGAGGTGCATTGATGATAATGTCTTCTGCCTTCAAACCGGCACCTATCATGCCTTGCGAATAAAAATCACTGTCACCGAAACTCTGATCATTCAACACCGATAGCTGTTCAGCGTATGATTTCTCCGACAGTGTAGGATTCCTCCGATACACCGCATCGAGAAATGCCGGGTAGTATGTGTTAACGAAAAGAAGGGTATTTGTACTTTGAACAGACTTGTTCTCCGCCTGCTCTACTATCGAAGCAATAGGATATTGCGCTTTTTGTAGGATTTCGGCAGATTCTTGGACAGATGATTCTTCTTTAACAGACACCTCCGATTTTACTCGACGTACCTCGACAGAAAATTCACCCTGCCAGCAAAACATCGTATTCATACGATCAGCACGGAGAAGCAACAGCGCGGACAAAGCTCGCTCACGGTCACTTTGAGGAGTAGTGTACATATTCGCAAGAAGATCATGCCCAAGAGCAGAATCCTCACTACTTGCATACTCGGTACACAGCAATCCGTAATTATCTTCTTCTACAGGAGTACTTTCTATGGCAAAACGATGACCTGCATCACGACCTTCACTGAAGAGAATATCGGCAGCACGTGTCGGTGTTTCGATATAACCACGTTTAGCAATGCGCATTAATTCACGACAAACACGATCGGGATTTTCTACGGTGTGCAGTATGTGCGAGCAGTACACCACATCGAAGAATTGATCGGTAAAGGGAAGATATTCGATGTCGCACTCATATAATGGTTTCCCCTTCAACATATCGATCGGTGTCGATGAAATTCCCTTGGTAGGCAGTGCCGTCAGTGATCGTATTGTAGCATAATGAGTTGCCAAAGGAAATGGAATATTACTTACCCCCAAATCGAGAACTCGTTCATGCGGCTCGATAGCAAATTCAACATGGCGGTGCTGATATTGATCATAGCGCGAGTGGGTCGTATGAGGCATAGTACGATAGACCATGTAAGCATGGTTTAAAATTTCAATATCATGGGCGGGAAAAGCACTGAGTAATTGATCGCACCAATCAAGAGCTATTGTATACTCTCCACGAGCAACCGCTGACGCTATAGAGCGTAGCCCCGATGGCAGATCGGAGATCTCGAGCGGGTGCAGTACGCGCCCCCCGAAAATGCGCTGAACATATGTCTGTTGAAAATTTTGCATAGCGATTCAAATAAAATGCCAACTTTTATTTGGAAACATGGAGAATTGCCAATATATTGGCATCATAATGTGTGCCAAAAAAGAGAATTTTACATAATTCATCATTTGGCTTCACGTAAAATATTCTGATAAATCTTTGATTTTTTAAGACTTACTCTACATACGTCAAAGTAGAATCTCAAGTACTTTTTTACATTTTGTATGTACATCGGAGGTTTTTATGAACATGCAATATCCTCAGTCGCGCCGTAGCAGTTTTGCTACACCTCGCAGTACCGAAGCTGTTTCTGCGATCGAACGTGTTTTCTTGCAAAAGGTCTTTGGTTGGATGGGTGGTGGTTTGGCACTCAGTGCAGTAACCGCTTTTAGCATTGCAACATCGCCGACATTACAAAATATTATTCTGGGTTCTACCTTACTGTTTTGGGCACTCATTATCGGACAGTTTCTTTTGGTGGGTACCTTGTCGGGCTGGGTACACCGGATGTCGCAAAGCACCGCCATTCTCTGTTTTGTTGGATATGCTGTTCTTACCGGTACAACTCTTTCGACCATTTTTATGGTGTTTTCGTTTGCATCGATCTTAAATGTCTTTCTGACAAGCGCGCTCATGTTTGGTGCTATCGGGATATTCGGTGCTATTACCAACCGTGACTTGTCGAGTTGGGGCAGTTTCTTATTCATTGGTTTGATTGGTATCGTCATTGCCGGTGTTGTGAATATCTTTTTGCAAAGCTCCATGATGAGTTTTGTCATTTCCGCTGTATCAGTATTGGTGTTTACCGGCTTGACGGCATATGATGTACAAAACATCAAGGAAATGGCAGTCCTTGAAGCGCATGATGGTGCATTAGCATCAAACTATGCAATTGTCGGTGCGCTGACACTCTACCTTGACTTCATCAATCTCTTTTTGGCTTTACTGCGGTTATTCGGCGATCGTGATTGATGACGCATTCGGCACATGTTGTTCTATTGACGATATGACGAATCACTGACAGATCCACAAACACAACTTCATAGAACTCGATTCACAATACTCTGCATGATTCCTATCGATAATATCCTCGTTGATGAAAGCATTGTTTCAACACAGTTTCTGTGCAACACCAAACAATGTAAAGGTGCCTGCTGTACATTCAAGGGTGGTTCAGGTGCACCTGTTCTCGACAGTGAAGTGGATACGATCAACGAGGTTGTACAGACCGTATGGCGGTATTTGCCACGCCGTGCGCAAGAAGAAATCACCAAGCATGGAGCTGTTAGCGGAAGTGCTGGTGATTATTCAATGCGATGTATTGATGATGCTGATTGTGTGTTCGTGTATTATGATGGCGATGTGGCGAAATGTGCCGTCGAAAAAGCATATTTCGCCGATGAAACACCCTTTCGTAAACCCTTGTCGTGTCATCTTTTTCCTATCCGTGTAGCTGATTTTCAAGGTCCGTATTTGTACTATGATGTCTTTAGCGAATGCCGCTCTGCCCTGCCACATGGCAAGCAAACAGGCGTGTACCTCAACGACATGCTTCGTGAAGCTCTTGAGCGAGCATATGGGGCAGAATGGGTGGCAAAACTGTCAGCAATTGCAGAGAAAAAACATCGTTAAACAATTCTTCTTTTACTCCTTCTTCACAAGAGTCCTATGGGTTTATCGCTTATCCAAACCATTGGTACACGGCAGGTGCTCACACCGCAACATGTGCAGTATCTGAAATTGTTGCAGCAAACCACGGCGCAGATCGAAACCAATACTGAAATTGTGATTGACAACCCCATGTTTGATGTTGATGGTGGTAGCACCGAGTACAATGATCTTGGCATTGCGGATGTCTCTGTTGCCGATAATCCCCAACAACCACTCACGCTGTTTGAATCAGCGCAAGATCTCACCCCCATACTCAAAACTCGTAAAGAGAAATCTTCTGACAGTGAACCCAACACCTCAACTTCATCAGAACAGCCCCTCGCGACGGTTGAAGATTATGAACGTTACCTTCGAGCAGAGTTTGGTGATGAATTCGGCAATAAAACGCCAACGACAGAATTTTCCGCCAAGCACTCTTATACCGAAGAAGACGGCTATGTCGCACGTAATGAAGATGATGTTACGATTGGCTTTAACATTGAAAAAGGTGCTGATAGCGAAGAGCGTACATGGATTGACTTCATCGCCGGTGAAGATAGTAGTGAAACTCGCAGTAAACGAAGCGATGACGGCGATGACTTTGACCATGATGAATATCCCATTGCCGCAGAAAAAAGCTTCATCGAAGCAATTATCGAAGAGCAGATTCCCTATCTGCATTTGTCCGAAGAACAATGTATGCTCGCAGAGCAAATTTTATACAGTGTTGAATCATCCGGCTACCTGTATGAGTCGCTGAATGATATTGTCGAAGATGTCAATGAACAAATTTATCAGATCAATATCCAGCGCGAGCGTCTGGCAGAGCAATACCGCGACAGCCAAACTGCCGATCTTGACGATGAATGGGAGAGTGCGTTTGACGACGATACACCTATTACCTTCGGACGCAATGTTTCGACATCGCTCCAGTCTCAAACACTCCCTAAACCATTACAGCCCCTGAAGCGCGTTAATACGGACATGGCAGAGCAAGTACGTCAGGTCATTATGCTGAAAGTTGAGCCTTCCGGTATTGCTGCAAATTCTCTCCAAGAATGCTTACTTGCTCAACTCCGTGCCCTGCCTAAACGCAATGCGGCGGAAAAACTAGCAGTAGAAATTCTGACAAAATCCTACAAGGCATATTCCATGAAGCACTACGATACCATTCGCCGTGAATTGCGCGTGGAGCAATCGTATTTAGCGGAGGCATTAGATACCATTCGCAAACTTAATCCCAAACCCGGCGGTGGATCGACTTCATTTGGTCAGCCGAGCATTGTTCCTGACTTTTTTGTTT